>JAJPZU010000168.1:1871-10925 GCA_021204165.1 Prevotellaceae bacterium | reverse complement strand
ACTGACACCCAATACGGTAACTTGGCTCCTCCCCTAAGTTAGGGGAGGTGGCGCGATAGCGACGGAGGAGTCTGTCGAGAACACCCTGCTAAATATACATAAGGAGTCTGTCAAGAACATCCTACTAAACATCCATGAGGAGTCTGTCAAGAACAACCTGCTAAATATACATAAGGAGTCTGTCGAGAACAACCCGCTAAATATCCATGAGTGGTCTGTCGAGAGCACCCCGCTAAATACACATGAGTAGTCTGTCGAGAACAACCTGCTAAATATACATGAATAGTCTGTCAAGAACAACCTGCTAAATACACATAGTGGGTGCATCCACAGACTCCTTTTATGCTTAGATATACATAGCAACGAAGAAGGCTGTAAATGCACCCACAAAAACATCAAGCCACGCTTAAAAATGTCACAGCATTTTCAGTGCAAGCTTAATTACCCGCTCTACCGGAGCAGACGGTTCGTCCTTTAATATCGCTCTCACGGCTTTTACAACCGGTGCAGGAGGGAAGCCAAGCATCTTGAGTGCTTCTATGGCCTCGTCATGCACCTCACTGTTGGCGGCAGTGACTGACGTTTGTTTGTCTGCAACCGACGTCGGAGCAATACCAAGAGTGGCCACCTTGTCTTTGAGTTCGACAATGACGCGCTGTGCAGTCTTTGTTCCCAATCCTTTTATTGTTTTCAATAGTTTTTCATTGCCAGAAGTGATAATCTCGCATAACTCGGAAGGAGAAAATGCGGACAACATTGTCCGCGCCGTGTTACCTCCAATGCCGGACACACTGATGAGCTGAACAAACAGTTCCCGCTCTTCCTTGGTGGAGAATCCGTACAGCACCCACGCGTCTTCTCTTATCGCTTCATATACAAACAATCTCACTTCGCTCTTACCCTGAATGGCTGAGTAAGTATTCAACGAAATGTTACACAAATACCCCACTCCATGACATTCGACCGTGGCCTGTGCCGGAGTCAGTTCGTCAAGAATACCTCTTACATAATCAATCATATCCACTGATTCTTTTACAGCTTGGATGTTTATAAATGTCTTGGGCTTACCTCATCATCCCCTGTCTTCCATTTATAAACAACCAAGCTCTATAAACCTATAATCTTCATTCCGCTACAATCAATGCGCCTCCATTGGTAGGAACACTGACTGCGACCTTGTTTTTCTTTGATAATTTCATCTGCTTGCAGCTGCCCTGCAACTTATCGTCGTCTGCATACACAGTAAGATTTCGTCCGCAATTAAGCGAAGAAAGGTCAACATTCAGTTTGAGCGTTTCTTTCTGTGCATTGATAGCTGCCACATACCATTTCTCACCGCTTCGGCGAGCAATGACAGCATATTTTCCCGGATAGCCCTCGATGAATCTGACATCATCCCACAAAGTCGGGACGGACTTCATGAAGTTCACGGCCCATTCCGGCGCATCAGTCAGATTGTTAGGAGCCACGGCAAAGTTCTGCACCGGTGCCTGAAACATCACAGCTGTTGCCAATGCAAACACATCGCTTGTGCGCCTTGTCTTGCCACTCTTATTGTCCTTGCTGTAATGCTTATTCAGTGTGCTGCCGCCGAAATCCATGTTGCCTATGGAATTGCGCATAAATGGATGTATTGCGGCACATACAGCCTCAATGTCATTGTCATGCTGGCCAAAGGAGAGATTTTCACTCGCCCTGACTGCCTCAGAGGAAATGAAGTTAGGATACATGCGTTCCCATCCTCTCGGTATCGTACACCCGTGATATATCACCATAAGCCCGTATTCGTTGGCATCGGCAAGCATGTCTTCATACATCTGCATGGTCTGCTGTTTGTCACTTCCGATGAAATCAATCTTCAAGCCTTTTATGCCGGTTTTCTTCAGCCATTTCATTTCTTCACGACGTGAGACCAGACGGTGCATCTTGTGCTTCGGTCCTTGAGGCGCATCATTCCAATAGCCGTTGGAGTTATACCACAAGAACAGTCCCACACCTTTCCCCTCGGCATATTTCGCCAGTTTTTCAATGCCTTCATAGCCTATCCGAGTGTCCCAAAGCGCATCAACAAGTACGTACTCATAGCCCATGTCGGCAGCAAAGTCAACATACTCCTTTTGCTCCTCATAGTTGCAGCTTGCATCCATCCGTATAATCCAGCTCCATGTGGCACGTCCGTATTTATAGTCTTGCGAGGCTGCATAAACCGGAGCGACCAAATCCCACATGACGGTAGTCTCTACAATCGGACGCAGTGTCTTACCGAGCGTAACGGTTCTCCACGGAGTTTCACCCGGGAGAGCCAATCCCGGTGCGGCGGTTCCAACTCCTCCGAACTCTTCTTCCGTCGGGTATCCCACAGTATAGAGATTGCCCTGACCGCCCATCAGTCTGCTGCCGCAATATTCTCCGGACAATCCGGTCTCGCAGAGCATCACCCAACCGTCATCACCGATTCGGAACAGTGCCGGGAAGGTGTATCCATATCCGTCCCCGTTCTTTCCAAGCGGTTCGTCAGTCGTATAAAATGTCTCATAGCTTGGTGCCGTGCGCGCCCATCCTCCCTGAGGTCTCATCTGCGGACAAAGGAAAGAAGTCGTACCTTCAGGAAACAGGAATCCGGTAGCCTCATCCGACACCGTACATGACAAACGGTCGCCTATCGGATACATCTTATATTTGAATGCCACATTGTCGTTGTCGGCTCTGAATATCACATCATAGATATGCCTTCCCTTTGCATCATCGAAACTGTATATAATCTCATTCGCCTCATAGGTAACATTGCTTTTCTTTATCGTCTGCAATGAATAGCGGTCTTCCACCTTCTTTACATCCGAAATCTTTGAAAGCTTCATTTCTCCGGTAAAGTCTCCAAGCGAAGTTTTCAGTCCAAGCGGCGAATGTTTTATAAAGTTTTTACCTTCATAGTCTATTGAATACCCCGGTTTGCCGTCCTCTACAGCCACAACCACTTTTACATTTCCGTCCGGGCTGCATAGAGTTTGTGCCAATGCAGCAGGCAAGCACATCATATATAATAGGCCTGCCAATGTTGTCTTTTTCATACTTTTGTTATTGATTAAGTTTTTATCACGAGACAAAAGTAATATAATTTCAAGAAAAAAGGAAATTTATTAAAAGCAAAGGCGCAAGGCTGCGGGGATATGAGGCAAACGAATGATTTTAATCCTGTTACCTCATATCCCCGCAGCCTTGCGCCTTCAAGAATATAACGCTATCCTATTCCCAACAATTCCACCTCAAACACCAAGGTAGAGCCTCCGGGTATTCCGGGCTGTGAGAAATTTCCATACCCAAGTTCCGACGGAATGTAAATTTCCCATTTATCACCTACACACATTTGCTGCAATGCTATAATCCAGCCTTCAATGAGGTCGCGCAGACGTATTGCCAGCGGCACTCCGCCACGGCTGCTGTCAAACTGCCGTCCATCAATTGTCCGTCCTGTATAGTGAACCGTCACAATATTCTTAGGCGACGGATGTACTCCATTCTGCTCTTCTGAAGCCAGCACTTTATACAGAATACCTTTCGACAAAGCACATACATCATCTTCACAGGCTTTCGCTTTCAGCCAATCTTTGTTCGCTTTAATATATTCACTTCTCGACATATCGTTTTTCTTTATTTAGTGTACATAATCTCACAACACCCCTTTACTTGAAGGCAACTGGAACTTATAAATGTCACGCTTGACAGCCATACGCACAGCGCGCGCAAAAGCCTTGAATATTCCTTCTATCTTATGATGCTCGTTCATGCCCTCTGCCTTGATATTCAAGTTCATCTTGGCGGCATCGCTGAGACTCTTGAAGAAATGAAGAAACATTTCTGTCGGCATGTCCCCTACTTTCTCGCGACGGAAATCAGCATCCCAGACAAGCCATGCGCGTCCTCCGAAATCAAGTGCCACCTGACACAGCGAATCATCCATAGGCAAACAATAGCCATAGCGTTCTATTCCCCGCTTATCGCCAAGAGCCTTACCGATACATTCACCTAAGGCAATGCCTGTGTCCTCAATGGTATGATGTTCATCCACCTCCAAATCGCCCTTCACCCGTATCTTCACATCCATGCCCCCATGTTTTGCAATCTGCTCAAGCATGTGGTCAAAAAATCCCAGTCCTGTGGATATGTCACTCTCTCCGGTTCCGTCGAGATTAATGCTGATATCTATATCTGTTTCCTTTGTCGTGCGTCTCACACTTGCTCTTCGCTCTCCGGCAAACAGAATCTCCGCAATTCTGTTCCAAGAACTGACAAGCACGATTTCCGGGTCTGAGTCCAACGGTTCCGGCAAGCGGTCGGCAAGAATCAAAGCTTTGCAACCAAGGTTCTTGGCAAGCTGCGCATCCGTTGCCCTGTCACCAATGACATAGCTGTTCTTCAAATCATAGTCTCCGCTCATATACTCCTCCAACATCGCCGTACCGGGCTTCCGGGTAGGCAGATTATCTTCAGGGAAGGAGCGGTCTATCAAGATATTATCAAACTCCACTCCTTCTCCTCTCAGCACATCAAGCATAAGGTTGTGAGTAGGAAAGAAGTCTGATTCCGGATAGGAAGAAGTACCGAGACCATCCTGATTGCTCACCATGACAAACTCGAAATCAAGTTTGGTGCGTATAAAGTTCAGATTGCGTATCATCCCTTGAACAAACCGGAACTTTTCAAAGGAATCAATTTGTTCGTCTTCCGGTTCCACCAGAATAGTTCCGTCACGATCGATAAACAAAGCTCTCTTCTTCATCTTTTCATCTGTATTTACGCATTGCACTTAACAGTTTCGTATTCTCCTCCACAGTGCCAATTGTTATACGCAGACAACCGCCACACAATGACACGCGATTCCTGTTACGGACAATAATTCCGTTACGAACCAGATAGTCGTAAACCTTGTCCGCGTCATTCACTTTGGCGAGAAAGAAATTGGCTTCCGTAGGATATATTTTCAGACAAACCGGCAAAACGGCAAACGCTTCCATCAAAGACTGACGTGCATCGACAATCATATTGATGCGCTGATGTATCTTTGTCAAATCAGACAACGTTTCCAGTGCTTTCTCTTGAGTCAGCTTATTGACGTTATAAGGATATTTCACCTTGTTGAACAAGCCGATAATCTCCGTCGAAGCAAATGCCATACCAAGACGTATTGCCGCACATCCCCATGCCTTTGAGAATGTGTTAAGAACCACCATGTTCGGATATTGGTCAAGGTCAAGACGGAAGGGACGCTTCTTCGAAAAGTCTGAATACGCTTCATCCACAACTACAATTCCCTGAAACTCCCGCAACGTCTTCTCTATCTCTTCATGCTGCAAGTTGTTGCCCGACGGATTATTCGGAGAGCACAAGAATATCACTTTCGTATTCTCATCGCATACAGCCAAAAGGTCGTCGGCACAGAATTGAAAATGAGAATCAAGTTTCACCTTGCGGTATTCCACATCATTGATGTCGGCGCAGACTTCATACATTCCATACGTCGGGTCAATCGCCACCACATTATCCACTCCCGGACGGCAAAAGACACGGAAAACAATGTCTATCGCCTCATCCGACCCGTTGCCAAGGAATATTCTGTCGGCTGCAACACCCTTCAAAGGTGCAATCGCCGCCTTCAGCTCTTCCTGCAAAGGATCAGGATAGCGGTTTATAGGTTTGTTATAAGGGTTCTCGTTGGCATCGAGAAACACCTCCGCTTTAACACCTTTATATTCGTCACGAGCAGAACTGTAAGGTTTCAGTTCCCATATATTTCTACGGACAAGTTCACTTAGTTCTTTCATTTCTTCTAATATTCATAAAAAAGTCACACCGTCTCCAGTCTCACAGTCATCGCATTCTTATGCGCATCAAGCTGTTCATTTCCTGCCATTATCTCCACAGTTCTGCCTATACTGCGTATGCCTTCCGCCGTAAGTTCCTGAAAGGTTATCTTACGTATAAAGCTGTCAAGGCTCACACCGCTGTATGCCTTTGCATATCCGCTTGTAGGCAGTGTATGATTTGTTCCGGAAGCATAGTCACCGGCACTCTCACAAGAATAATTGCCAAGAAACACGGAACCGGCATTGACCACTCTTTCTGCAAAATCCATATAATCATCCACAGCCAGAATAAGATGCTCCGGCGCATATTCATTCACAACGCGCACAGCTTCTTCTCTGTCGCCTACAAGAATCAGCTTGCTCTTCTCCAATGACAATCCGGCAAGTTCCTTGCGTGGAAGCTGCTGAAGCTGGCTTTCCACTTCTTTCGCCACTTTGCCAATCATCGTCTCACTGGTGGAAATCATCACCACCTGACTGTCCGCACCATGTTCTGCCTGCGACAACAAATCGGCTGCCACAAACACAGGATTCGCCGTGTCATCTGCAACAACAGCCACTTCCGAAGGACCTGCCGGCATGTCTATAGCCACATCGTGAAGCGAAACTTGCTGCTTGGCCGCCATGACATATTGATTTCCCGGTCCGAATATCTTGCTCACCTTCGGCACTGTCTCCGTACCGTATGCCATAGCACCTATCGCTTGCACTCCACCCGCCTTAAAGATTCGGTTCACTCCCGCCACACGAGCCGCCACAAGAATCGCCGGATGTACTTTTCCGTCCTTTCCCGGAGGGGTACACAGAACTATCTCCTTGCAACCGGCGATACGTGCCGGTGTTGCCAGCATCAACACAGTAGAAAACAGAGGGGCTGTACCTCCCGGGATATAAAGCCCGACTTTCTCTATCGCCACAGCCTTCTGCCAGCACACGACTCCCGGAGAGGTTTCAATCTTCCTGCCTTCAAACTGTTGTGCAGAATGGAACTTTGCAATGTTGGAATGTGCCTGTTCGAGAGCGGCACGAAGTTCCGGAGACACCAGCCTCTCCGCCTCGTCCATTTCCTCTTTTGTGACAGCAAGACTGTCAAGCCGAACTTTGTCGAATGTATGTTCATATTCTTTTACAGCCTCATCCCCACCCTTTCTTACATGCTCAAGCACAGTGCGCACAGTTGCACCCAGTTCTTCCGCATCCTTGTGCGGACGTTCCAGAAGTTCTTTCAGTTCTTCAGGTTTAGGATATTTTATTATCTGCATAATTCATTTCTTTTTCCGTTTCCAAAAGACTTTGCAATCCCTTTCGTATATATATAATAGGAGAGCATCACACATATATATAATAGGAAAGAGCATCGCAAGTCGCTATAATATCATCTTCTCAATAGGCAATACAAGCAGTCCTTCCGCACCGAGTGCTTTCAACTGCCCAATGATTTCCCAAAAACACTTTTCGTCAAGCACCGTATGTATGCTGCTCCACCCTTCTGTGGCAAGAGGCATGACCGTCGGACTCTTTATTCCGGGCAACACCTTGATGATGTCGTCAATCTTTTCAGTCGGAGCATTCATCAGCACATATTTCTTGTCTTCCGCAGCTCTCACAGCTTCAATACGGAACAACAGTTCTTCAAGTATTTCCTTCTTATCATCCGACAAATGTTTGTTGCCTATCAGCAGAGCCTCACTCTTCATCACCACTTCCACTTCCTTCAGATTGTTGCTGACCAGTGTCGAACCGGAACTGACAATATCAAAAATTCCATCGGCAAGTCCTATTCCCGGAGCAATCTCCACCGAACCGGTGATGACATGTACATCCATATCCACACCCTGCTCTTTCATGAACTTACGCAAAATAACCGGATATGATGTGGCAATCTTCTTGCCTCTGAACCATTCCACTCCCGTATAATCCACCGCTTTCGGAATGGCAAGCGACAAACGACATTTGCTGAACCCGAGCCTCTTGATGATTGCGGCATCCTCATCGCGCTCCACAAACTCGTTCTCACCCACAATACCCAAGTCAGCCACTCCGTCAGCCACTGTCTGAGGAATATCGTCGTCACGGAGAAAAAGAATCTCCACCGGGAAATTTACAGACTGCACAAGCAATGTACGTTTGGAACTGCTCACCTTAATTCCTGCCTCCTGCAAAAGCGTCATCGTGTCTTCATTCAGTCTTCCTTTCGACTGTACTGCGATTCTCAACATATTATCTGTTTTTTTTGATTTATAAAATTCCAATATTCAAAAGAGGGCTTCCCGGATTTCCATTCCGGCAAGCCCTCTCTTCTTTATGCTGCATATACACATCATCCATCTGCTCACCGAAATATTCCGCTGAGATGGTGATGATGGTATGTTGCCTTGCTATTCATTATGATTAATTTCTTTTTCGATGCAAAAATATCGTTTTTCTTTCAATCTGCCAAGACTAACGCGAAAAAAGTAACATTATATCAAACATCCAATATTCATTCCACAAGAAAAGTTCTTCAAAACCCAGACAACCAACGCACCATACACTTCCTTCTACCTTATATATATGCCTTGTTGCGGAATGTCCTTCTTCATACAACCGGACAAATTGAACATCCGTTCATCGTTACGGATTTCTTCTACGTGTCGTCCATCTATGCCTTAAATATGTTACTTATCAAATTCAACGACATGCACTCCCTCGCTGTCTGTAAACCAATAGACAGTACCAAAGCCGTCAGGACTAAAACCACAAAAACGCTATCACTTTTCATCCATATTTATATGTGTTATTTAACACAACTCATATCAAGAAGCTAATTAACAAAATCAAAGATTTCCACACTATTCCAACGGATGCAAAAAAGCACAGCAATAAAACAATAGAAAAGAGCTGCTGGGACAATCAAAAAAAATGTGAGCATCCCCTTTTAAGGCTTGCCCACATTTTATTTATATGATTAATAAAATCACGTTGAGAAACACAGCTTATTTACCGGCTTCCAACTCTGCAATTCTTGCATTCAGTTCAGCAATCTGCTGACGTAATTCAGCAAAAATACCTGTTTTTGTGTCTGTCAGCTCATCAATGCGCTGGTTGGCAACATTCACATCTGATTTGATGTCGGCAAGTTCTGACTTCACATTAGCAACAAGACCTGTCTTTGGGTCAGTTATCTCGTCGATGCGCTGGTTGGCTTCCGTCA
>JAJPZU010000168.1:0-1771 GCA_021204165.1 Prevotellaceae bacterium | reverse complement strand
ACAAGACCTGTCTTTGGGTCAGTTATCTCGTCGATGCGCTGGCTGTTTTCAACAAGCATATCTCTCAGTTCATCTATCGTATTGATTACATCCCCAGAAATAGACACCTGACCATCATTGAATATGATTTCTTTAATGTCATTATGCCCCAAAGTGACAGTCGTACCATTCTGGAGTGTAATGACCATGTTATAGTCTTTCTTTTCGTTCTGTGCATTGACATTAAAAGTCATAAAAGCACAAGCCAACATACTTAAGATAAAATTCTTTTTCATAATTGTTTATTTATTTTTGTTCATGATTTTAAATGATGTTTTTGCTGTCTTGATGACAAAGATACCCTCCGGAAGATTGTTGAAATCAAAGTCAACCTTTCCTTCTTCAGACACCGTGGTATTAGTGATGAGCTTTCCGTCGATGGCGAACACCTGAACCGCCGTCCCCGGAACCAAACCGTTGAATGTGGAAGTGCCTTGCAGACCCTTAATTCCCACATTGACGGATTCGGAGCTGAACACGAATGATGCCACATCTTCTGCATTAACAGAAATCTCGTGCTTGCTACTTACAGCTACAAGCAGATTATTCTGATAAGTAATCAGAGGGTCATCATCCAGATAAAACTCCGCCACTGTACCATCCTTGGTCGTAATGATGAACCTTGTGTCATCTGCATTTACCATAAGCGGCAATGCCGTTAGACCGACAGACATCAGAAGCCTGATAAATCTGTTTTTTTCATAAATACTTTCCAATTTTTATAATTAATAAATCTGTTTCTTTATAATAAGTGTCATACTAAAAATCCCCCTCTCTACATATCCGATAATATGACAATACTCATTGGTTATCACTAAAAGCATTATGAGCCTATTTCATGATATTCTTCCAACACCCGTTAAAATTTAAAAAAATCCGCTTTTTCCCATACCCACTAACATTTTGATTAATGATTATTTTTAAACCTCTCACGACGCAAAATTACATCAAAATATTTTAAAAGCAAGACAAAAAGACTTTTTTTCTATAAAAAGAAGATTTTTGTCATTTACCCCTCCAATAACAATACTGTAAAATATGTTTAATATTTTAATCAAACAATTAATGTTTCAAATATTAATTTTATGCCTATGGAGAAAATCAATGTGTCAAAATGGGAGGATAGCTTTTAAGCGTATTTGACGGGTGTTTTAAGCAGGTGTACTCACAGACTTCTCATTGGTTTAAGGAATGTACTTAGCAGACTACTCATATTTATTTAAATCCATGTCAAATGCACCCACATAAAACAGCTTATAATTATATACGTACAATGCGCAGAAAACATATTGTATGCACAGAGAGAAACTAAAAACAGTGCGCTGAAAACTCAAATCAACACTGTTGTTTTTATAATCAGCAGTGCAGTTTACAAAATCAGCAGTGCAGTTTTTATAATCAGCAGTGCTGATTTGAATTTTCAGCGCACTGTTTTTCATTCCTTGCTGTACAATTTTTCATTTCTCTCTGCGCAGATATTTTTATTTTACCGGCAATGTCAACTTGGCGAAAGACGGTCTTTTGGGTTGTTTTTTCCAAGCCTCGTCGGTCACACAGCCAATATACCTCACCTTGAAAAGACTATGAGAAAGATTATGGCTCTAACACCCACATAGTAACTTTAGAGGGATGTTCTTGACAGACTCCTCATGCATGTTTAGTGGGTTATTTCGTGGTTGTTCTCGACAGACTCCTCCGTCGCTATCGCGCCACCTCCCCTAACTTAGGGGAG
>JAJPZU010000246.1 GCA_021204165.1 Prevotellaceae bacterium | reverse complement strand
AATCACCGCGGTGAAATGAAAAAAACACCGAATTTTGGGTAAAAAAACGGCATTGACAGAAAGAATTGTTAAGAAGTGTATAATCAGCTGTTTCGGGAGAGCATCTGAACAAAAACTGAAAAGAGGGAGGCTTTAGGGCGGCATTTGAGGGTAAAAATGGCAAATTCGGTTGTAATCTATTGGTAGTCAACAGGTTGCTAAAACGCTCGAATTTCTCGAAAAATTGCGTCCGGCGCGTTTTTTTGAGCGTTTTTCATATTTTTATATTTCATTGATTATCAATAATTTACCTCTAATCTAAAATTTATCTCTCTTTGCCACCGACAAAAAATCGCCCCAAATGTTAAATATTCATTTGAGGCGAAAATATCATTTTGTCAAATTGGATTATCTGTCAATGTCTATTACATTGAATTTCTTGTCGAACTTGATTTCCCACTTATTGGACAGCTCCACTTCGTAGTCTCCGGAGTCCTTCTCTATTTTCATGATTTTGGTCTTCGGATAATTTTTGGTGATATGGGTTCTGATGGCTGCCGGGATTATTTCCGCAGGTACGGCACTGTATTTGCAGTTTACTTCCGTCCATGCCCCTTTGCTGTCAAACTCCAGTTTGTCGCCGTTGGTGAAAAGGACTTCATAGCTCTTGCTGAACAAGCCTGTTTCCATCTTCGCCAATGCCACAGTTCTTTTCGGGAAATGCTTCTTGATGAACTGCTGAGCCTGCTGAGGCATCTGTTCTACTTTCACCGGTTTGTCATTGTCTGCCCGGACTGTCGCTGCCTGCATAGTGAACAAGCATACGAATAAAACTAATAACTTCTTCATAATCTTTTTTTCTTATTAAAACGTTTGTAAATGCTTTTTGTTCTTGATTATGATGCAAAGATGAAACCGGAAACTGAACAGAATCTGAAATTTCAGAAGAAATGCTACAAAAAAAATATTTTTTTTCGACAAATCCGGTGTTTGAACGCGATTCCTCATCGGAATAATGAAGATATTCCTGCTTGGTTTCGGAAATAAACTGTTTCTTTTAATCCTACGGATATTACGGATTTCCGAGAAAGAGCATATCTTTGAGCGGTTTTACCAAGGAAACAAGAAGGAAGGTTCTTCCGGTTTGGGGCTTGCCATTGTCAGTTCCATTTGCAAGCAGTATGATTTGGATGTACAATATTCTTTCCGTAACGCGCAGCATTGTTTTTCCGTGAAGAAGAGATAAGCCGCAAATATTTTTGTAAGACAATGATATTCATCTGTTTGTTGGTATGATTCAAATGTGTATATTTGCAAAAAAATATAACTGTATAGTCTTATACGATAGATGAAGAGTTGATTTTTTGAGGGCTTGGCAGTGCTAATTCATTAAAACTTTAAATCATATTATGTTTACAAATCTTTTGCAATCGTCCTATTTCGCACTTTTTCTTATCGTTGCGTTAGGTTTTATGTTGGGACGAATAAAATTCAAGGGAGTGTCTCTCGATGTCTCCGCCGTGATTTTCATAGCTTTGTTTTTTGGGCACTACGGTGTGTCCATTCCTAAAGAACTGGGCAATTTCGGGCTGGTTTTGTTCATTTTCACGATTGGCATTCAGGCGGGACCCGGATTCTTCGATTCGTTCAAGAGCAAGGGCAAGTCACTCATTATTATTACCATTCTGATAATCGCGTCAGCCTCACTTACGGCTGTGGGGCTGAAGTGTGCGTTTGATGTAGATAATGCAAGCATTGTCGGGCTTATTGCCGGGGCTTTGACCAGTACACCGGGACTTGCTGTGGCAATCGACAGTACCGGTTCTCCTCTGGCTTCAATTGCCTACGGTATTGCTTATCCGTTTGGTGTGATAGGTGTGATACTGTTTGTCAAGCTTCTGCCGAAGGTGCTGCGCATCGATCTCGAAAAGGAGGCGCACGAACTTGAGGCACAGCGCAGAGGGAAATATCCGGAACTCAGCACTTGTCTGTTCAAGGTGACGAACCCTAAGGTCTTCGGTTGTACGCTTGCAGAGGTGAATGTGGGAAGAATGACGGGAGCTGTTGTGTCGCGCATGAAGTCCGGCAGCAAGATTCTGATACCGATGGCGGACACTGTTCTGAACGAGAACGACTGGTTGCAGGTGGTAGGCAGCGAGGCTGCATTGAAACAGGTGACGGTGCTGATTGGTGAGCGGGAAGAAGGCGAACTGCCGTTGGTGGATATGCAGGATATACAGTCGTTGCTGCTGACCAACAAGAACATGGTCGGGAAACAATTGGGAGATATGAGACTGCACCAGAACTTCGGATGTACAGTCACACGAGTAAGGCGAAGCGGTATTGACTTGGCTCCTTCTCCGGCACTTGAACTTAAATTCGGCGACAAGCTCATGGTCGTAGGAGAGAAAGAAGGGCTGAACAGTCTTGCCCGCATGTTGGGCAACAATGCAAAACTGTTGTCCGACACCGATTTCTTCCCTATCGCGATGGGTATTGTACTCGGAGTGATATTCGGAAAACTGAACATTTCTCTTGGAGAAGACATTTCGTTCTCTCCCGGGCTGACCGGCGGTGTGCTGATTGTGGCACTTGTGCTCAGTTCCATCGGCAAGACAGACCCTATCATCTGGTCTATGTCAGGCCCTTCGAATCATCTTCTGCGCCAGTTGGGACTGCTGCTGTTCTTGGCTGAAGTCGGAACTTCGGCAGGAAAGACTCTTGTTGCGACATTCCAAAGCAGCGGTCTGTTGCTTTTCGGAATCGGCGCCGCAATCACTATTGTGCCGATGTTTGTCGCTGTGATTGTGGGACGCTTGGTGTTCAAGATTTCCATACTCGACCTCTTGGGCACAATTACCGGAGGCATGACCAGTACTCCGGGACTTGCCGCTGCCGACTCTATGGTGGACAGCAATATTCCGAGTATTGCATACGCTACCGTATATCCTATTGCAATGGTCTTCCTTATTATATTTATTCAGTTGATTGCAGCCCTTTTCTAAAATCTTGGCTGCATGGAGTGGGCAAGTATTGTCCGAACAAGAAAATAGACGATGCAAATCATAGAACAGTTTTTGCAAGGCAAGAAGAATAATCCGCTGCTTTGTGAAAACGAGATAGTGGTGACAGGAAGTTTCGTTGCCGTGATTGACGGTTCAACGAGCAAGGGCACAGAAAGATACACCGAAAAGACAACGGGACGTACAGCTGCCGACATTGTGGCTTCGGCACTGAGAACACGCGTATCTGCCGATTCCGACATGGCTTCTGCCGTGGCTTGCATTTCGGATGCGATACGCAGCTGTTATTTGCAGCTTGGGGTGCTGCCGATGGTGGAGCGGTGTCCGGAGAACCGGATTACCGCGAGTGCCGTCATCTACAGCCGCCACCGTCAGGAAGTATGGATGATAGGTGACTGCAAGTGTCTGTTGGACGGAGTGGCATACACGAATCCGAAACGCATAGATGAAGTGCTTGCGGAAGTACGTGCGCTCTACCACAGGCTTGTGGCAGAAGCTTCTGACACATCCTCTCTTTCGTCCGTGGATTACGGACGAGAGTATATCCTTCCGCTTTTGCGCAAACAGTGTCGTTTGCAGAACGCGCCGGTCGAAAATGAATACGCATACGGTGTATTTGACGGTATAGGCTCGCCGCTGCCTTTTTGCAAACTGATACCTGTACACGACGTGTCGGAACTTGTGCTGGCTTCCGACGGCTATCCCGAACTTTTTCCGACTCTTGCGAAGTCGGAAGCGTTTCTGACAGACGTTCTGGAAACTGACCCCATGATGATTTCTCGTTTCAAATCGACGAAGGGACTTATGCAGGATCAATGTTCTTTCGATGACAGGGCATATATCCGTTTTTCTTGTTTGTCCGCAAAAGATTCCTCGTCACATGAAAAAGAAAGACCGGTTTTCAACCGGAAATCTTAGAACAAGGCACATTATGAATCCGAAAAAAAGAGTGGAAGTCACAGGAAATGACTATCTTTGCACCTCATATAGCCCCTTTTTTTGTCTGCGGACCAGTGTCGCGGACAGTGCCTTGTGGGCAAAACCGAAGAAAAATAGAGTAAAAAGATAATATAACAATGACAGCTAAGGAAATCAGAGAGTCTTTCAAGAAATTCTTTGAAAGCAAAGAACACCTTATTGTTCCGTCAGCTCCGATGGTCATCAAGGATGACCCTACGCTGATGTTTACCAATGCCGGTATGAACCAGTTTAAGGACATCATTCTCGGTAATGTGCAACCGAAGTGCCGCCGTATGACGGACACACAGAAATGTCTGCGTGTCAGCGGAAAGCACAACGACCTTGAAGAAGTTGGACATGACACTTATCATCACACCATGTTTGAGATGCTCGGCAACTGGAGTTTTGGTGATTACTTCAAGAAGGAAGCCATTTCGTGGGCTTGGGAGTATCTCGTTGATGTGCTCAAACTTAATCCGAAAGACCTCTATGCCACAGTGTTCGAGGGTGCGCCGGAAGAGGGACTGGAGCGTGACAATGAGGCTGCTGCCATCTGGGAGCAGTATCTGCCTAAAGACCATATCATCAACGGCAACAAGCATGACAACTTCTGGGAAATGGGCGATACCGGTCCTTGCGGTCCTTGCTCAGAGATACATATAGATTCGCGCAGCGAGGAGGAGAAAGCACAGGTTCCCGGTGCACAGATGGTGAACAAAGACCATCCGCAGGTGATAGAGATTTGGAACCTTGTGTTCATGCAGTACAACCGCAAGGCAGACCACTCCCTCGAACCGCTTCCGGCTAAGGTCATAGATACCGGTATGGGATTTGAGCGTCTTGTGCGTACCATGCAGGGAAAGACATCCAATTACGACACGGACGTGTTCCAGCCAATCATCAAAGTCATCGGCGACATGTCGGGCTTGAAATACGGTGACAGCGAGAAGACGGATGTGGCTATGCGCGTTGTGGCAGACCATCTTCGTGCCATTGCTTTCTCCATTGCAGACGGTCAGCTGCCAAGCAATGCCAAGGCAGGATACGTGATAAGGCGAATCCTTCGTCGTGCGGTGCGCTACGGATATACATTCCTCGGACAGAAAGAAGCTTTCATCTACCGTCTTGTGCCTGTGCTTATTGATGAAATGGGAGACGCATTCCCAGAGATTGCAGCTCAGAAAGAACTCATCATGAAGGTGATGAAAGAAGAGGAGGATTCTTTCCTGCGTACTCTTGAGAACGGTATCCGTCTGCTCAACGGTGTCATGGAGGAAACAAAGGCAGAGGGAAAGGCTGTCATTGACGGAAGCAAAGCCTTCACGCTTTTTGATACCTTCGGATTCCCGCTCGACCTTACAGAACTCATCTGTCGCGAGAACGGACTTTCTGTCGATGAAGAGGGCTTCAATGTGGAGATGCAGAAACAGAAGGAGCGTGCGCGCAACGCAGCAGCCGTGGAGACCGGCGACTGGGTAGTGCTTCGCGAAGGCGAGAGCGCGTTTGTGGGCTATGACTACACTGAACATAACTGCCGCATACTCAAATATCGTGAGGTGAAGCAGAAGAAAAACACTTTGTTTGAGGTTGTGCTCGACACGACTCCGTTCTATGCGGAAATGGGTGGAGAAGTCGGCGACACAGGTGTACTTGTGAGTGAGGACGAAACCATTGAGATTCTTGACACCAAGAAAGAGAACAATCTTCCGATACATCTTGTCGATAAACTTCCTCAGAACCCAGAGTCTGAGTTCATGGCATGTGTCGATGTGGAAAGACGTCGCGCCATTGAGGCGAACCACACTTGTACTCACCTGCTCGATGAAGCTTTGCGCGAAGTGCTTGGTACACACGTGGAGCAGAAAGGTTCGTATGTATGTGCCGACAGTTTGCGTTTCGACTTCTCTCATTTCGAGAAAGTCACTCCGGAACAGCTTCGCGAGGTGGAACATCTTGTCAACGAGAAGATACGTCAGGACATTCCGTTGAAGGAGTACCGCGACTGTCCTATCGAGGAGGCAAAGAAGCTTGGTGCCATAGCCCTCTTCGGAGAGAAGTACGGCGACAAGGTGCGTGTGGTACAGTTCGGCACATCAGTGGAGTTCTGCGGAGGTTGTCATGCAAGCAGCACCGGACGTCTGGGAATGGTGCGCATCGTAAGCGAAAGTTCTGTGGCTGCCGGTGTGCGCCGTATCGAAGCTATCACAGGCAAGAAAGTGGAAGAAGCAATGGATGTTCTCATTGATAATATTGTAGATCTTCGCGCACTCTTCAACAATGCACCAGACCTTGTGGCTGCCATAAAGAAATATATCGACGACAATGCAGAACTGAAAAAGCAGGTTGATGAGTTCAAGGCACAGAAAGTGGGCGAGTTCAAGACAAAACTGATAGAGAGTGCCAAGACCGTGAACGGTGTGACGGTGATTGCCGCTGTGGCTCCGGTGGATGCACAGGGTGCAAAAGACATGGCATTCCAGTTGCGCGCTCAGTTCCCGGAGAATCTTTTGGTTGCAATTGGTTCTGCACTCGGAGGAAAGCCGGGCATTACCGTTGCGTTCAGCGACGACCTTGTGAAGGATGGCAAGAATGCCGGAAAGATTGTCCGTGAGGCTGCAAAACTCATTCAGGGCGGCGGTGGAGGTCAACCTCACTTTGCCACTGCGGGCGGCAAGAACGCAGAAGGTTTGCAGGCGGCTGTGGATAAAGTCGTTGAACTTGCAGAGTTGTAATTTTTATCCTGTATAATTGTTGAGTCCGGAAATCCGATTACATGGTAACGATATGCCTGTAATCTGATTTCCGGACTTTCTTTTTGACCTTTTCAGCGTGAAAGCATACGGAGTGCGGTTGTCACACATTTGTCAGTCTTGTCGATGAAATACGACTGATAATCTTCTTCTACCGGAATGTCCGGCATGAAACCTTTGCCGACAAATTCTGTACCGTCGGGCGCAGTGTCGTGTTTGGAACAGATGTTCGCCCATGTCATGGTTTCGGGAATCAGCGGAATGCGCACCCCGTTGCCCGTACTTCCTCCGGTAGGTTGTCCAATCAGGATACCGCGTTTCATGCTGACAAATACTCCGCAGAAGTCTTCGGCAGCAGAGAATGTGCCGTTGTCGATGAGCACAACCACCGGCTTGTCATAGATTTTCTTGTTTTCGACAGGCTGCATATATCCTGACGGTTGTTCATACCAAGCGTCCTTGTAGCCCCATGACGTGAATGCCGGAATGTGTTGCGGGCTTCTCCAAGAAGCTGTTTTAATGCTATCGGCACTCAGATGCCGGAGAATATAGTCCGCGTTGCCGCTATTTCCTCCTCCGTTGCCGCGTAAGTCGATGATAAGTGCCCGGGTCCGGAGCAAGTCGGAGTAGCAACTGTCGAACTCTTCCGTCAGTTTGGAATCGTTGAAGGAGGAAATCTTCAGATAGCCGATATTGCCTTTCAATTTGGAGAATTGCATTATGTCCTCTTCTCGCTTCAAGTCCCATGCCTGTCCTCCGACCTTTTCTACTGTGCCATTGATGTCGAAATCGCGTTTCCCATCCCTAAAGCTGAGGGTGATATTCTCTCCATAGCCGCGTCGGGTAAGCCCAAAACCTTCAAAAGTGACGTGCTTTGTCCATTGCGGTGTGGATGAAGCCACGTATGGCTCAATGTATTTCTGCGCATAATCGGCAACCGGCATGTGGTCTATTGCCGTGAGTTCGATACCGCGCTTTACACCTTGACCGGTCAGGGCAGAACTGAACACATAATCCACATACACCTTATTGCCGATGAGTTTTGTGGTCAGAGGAAAAGGAATACCCTCCTCGCCGGCCACGTATGTATGTCCGTCACGTACTTGTGCAATCATGTATTTCAACAGAAGAACCGCTTCCCTGTTGCTTTGTGCGGCTTCCATCCGAGGAATCAGCACGACATAAAGGCTGTCCCAGTCAGCAGTCATTCTGTCCATGAATACAAAATTTTGTCTGACCCCCGCCCACAGACGACTCAGCCCGAGCAGACGTTTGGTCTTGTCATCAGCCTTATTTGCCACCGGCTCTTCGCTGCCTTTGAAATAGTTTCGTGTAGTCCAGTCTTTCGGAATACATATCTCTCCTTCCGTCGCAGCCTTCACGAAATAAGCTCTGCCCTCCTTGTCTGTGGCAAATCCATAGAATGTGCATGTGCCTTCTTCATAAGTGGCAACCATGTCGGGGGTCACTATCACGCGTCCAAGCATATCCTCATACGATTGGAAGACGCTTCGGATGTGTTCCGACTCTTCTTCGCCGATATGTCCAACCCCGATTCGCACACCTTTTGTCCATCCTTTGCCCCATCCGCGCTGCCATGTGAAACCGCTGCATTCACCGTTGAAACTTCCGGTGTATTTCACTTCTGTTTTTGAGACCCCGGAACGGTTGGCAAGCGCATCGTATATGGAATCCAACCTGCTTACATCTGTGTGTTGGGTAACACCGTCGTTGAAAAAGTCCGTAAACACCCAATTTGCCGGTATGCAGATTTCATCTTCAAACGTAGCGCACATGAAATTGACGCATCCGTCGGGGTTCAGCCGATTCAGCGAGGCTATCAAGAATCGCTTGCCGACTTCATCCTTAATCATGACAGAATGGTTGTACTTGATAAGATTGACCGCCTTTTTGCTGCCCATGAACGACATGAAAGCCTCTTGAAGAGTCAGATAGTCAGCTTCCGTTCCTTTTCTTATTGTATATCTTGTGCCGGTAGTCCAACCTTTGCCCTCGCCACGATGAAAACGGAAAGAACCGTGCTTTCCTGTGTATCTCACCCGTACCGAATCCACTTCATGTCCGCAGCATATCTCCTTGAAAGCTTGTACGATGGGTGAGAAGTCTGCTACCCCGGCTTCGCCTTCGTTGCGCATTGTCCTGTTGGTCACGACAGAGAAACATTCCCCTTTTGCGTCGAACAGCAGATAGCCGTTGTTGCCACCCCAGAATGCCGAGATATTGAGATGGTTCATCAATTCGCTGTTGAGCGGCTTGTCGGGATGATAGACAATTGTACTGCAAATCGTGTCTTTGTAGGCATATTTCACACACTTGTCCACAGCCGGATTGGCACTGTCCCAAGCTTTTTCGTATGAACGCAGGAGCAAGTCCACGTCTGAAGCCGACATAGCGTCACGCATCTCCCTGAAATCATAGCGTGTCTCCTGCCTGACAATGTGGCTGTCCTCCTGTTCGTAGCGATACTCTATGCGGTGCTGTGCACGGGGGTAGGTCTTTATCAATTGTTCGACCACCTCGGCAATGTGTTCTTGCGCATGGCATGATGCCGTGAGCACACCGAACAGCACGATGGATAAAATAGTTCTTTTCATATCTCTTCTCTCAATAGTTTAGCTGTAGTTCTTCCCTTAATTCTTGGTTGACGGTCATCGCCAATTCAAATCGTGCGGCAATCACTTCTTCCATATTCATGTCTCTCACCTCCTGCACATGAACAGGTTCTTGCTCCTTCTCGTCTTTGCGTTCAGCAATGTGTGTCGGAGAGAGAGATTCCGCAGACCGACCGGTATTTTTTTTCTTGCGGTTCTCCTTTCTCGCTCCTTCTTTGGAGACAACCGCAGCCACCGCGATAGCTGCTGTGTCCTGTTTGACGCAAGGCTCTTGATGCTCTTCTGAAACCTGTCGTGCGACAATCGGTTGTGGCTTCTCGCTTTGCTCTTTCTTGGACACACATATCCAACACAGTACCACGAAGAAGGCGGCTGCCGACGACATGCCGATACGGACGATGCGGCGACACAGAACGGCTTTTCGTTCCGCTTCCATCCGTTTCATGACTTTCTCGCCGAAGTCTTTCGGAAACTCCGCTTTCCGGGCATACTTACGCTTCAATGCGTTCCGTATATCCAGCTCGTTATATATAGGTTCCTTTTCCATTTTAGTCTATATTCTGCTTGATTTTGATAATTTTATACAGTTTGCGTCTGATTCTGTAGAGTCTGGACGAAAGAATGTTAGGCTCTGTGTCCATGATGTATGCAATGTCCCGCATAGAACGGTTCTCATAATAGTAGAATGTCAACAGTGCCTTCTCGTCAGGCAGCAAATGTTCGATAGACTGTTCCAGCAGTTGTATGCGCTTCTCTTCGTCCGTATCTTCATCACAGACAGGCTCCGTGGCGGGCGGATGGGCGGTATATAGCTCTGCGGCGGCATGGAAAGGCACGAGACGCGGCTTTTTCCGTTTCAGATGATTGATGGTACAATTGTAGGCAACACGCGAAATCCATGTGCCGAATGCCGCCTTGCTTTCATCGAATGAACTTATGTGCCGGAAAGCCTTGACAAAGGTGTCTTGTGCCAATTCTTCCGCATCGAGGGGAGAATCAACCAGACGGGCAATCTGCTCGAACACCTGTTTGCCATACAGTTCCAATATGGCATGGTGTCCGTTTCTGTCGCCTCTTACCGCAGCGGCTATCATCCGGCTTTCCTTTGCATCCATTCTACAATGATTGTCTGTTTATTTGTTTATACAACCATATTTCAAAAATATTCTCTCTGCTCACATCTGTTTTTATAATTTAACACAGCGAGACCTGTATGTCCTCTTTTTCATTGTCGGAAACTCTTTGCATATTTTTAGCGGAAAAACAGACAGTCTGTCTTAGCGTTCTCAAAGATAAGTGCTGTGCAATTCCTGTCCAAAATTCAAAAGCAGTTTATTTTTTATGGTTATACTTCGTGTAGTTTAAGCAGGTGGCTTTGACAGACTCCTCCATCGCAGCCGCACTATTCCCTCGTTAGGAGCAATGGGAAATTTGCCACGGAAGAGTCTGTCGAGAACAACCATTAAAATATCCCCAAAACACTCCCATAAAAAAATTTTTGACATTGCTTTTTGAGGGGGTATCTGATTTTGACAAAATGATAATACATTTTAATTTGGGGTATCCAATTGCTCTGCCTTATGCAGAAATACTTTCTTTTTGATTTTGTCAAATGTTAAAATTCCAAGCCCTCTGGCACGCGTCAA
>JAJPZU010000244.1 GCA_021204165.1 Prevotellaceae bacterium | reverse complement strand
GCCTATACATATATATAATGTATATAGAAGTTTTCTGAACAACCTGTTGGTCTCCAAAAAAATATCCGGCAGGGCTCGCATGTGGCGAAGAGTCCTGCCGGAATATTTAAAAACTGCTTTTTAACTCACCCAATCTAAATACATTATCTTACAATTACTTTAACAGAGGATTTGTCGCTTCCGTCTGTCTTTATCATGTAAAATCCCGTATTTAACGGAAGGCTGAATGAAGAACAGCCGTTTGAAATCTTTTCAAGACATCCCGCTATGCTGTAAATGCTTACAGATACTCCTGTCGGATGGATACTGAAAATAAATTCTGTACGTAAAATCTGAAAAAAAATCCTGTATCGTTAGAATATGCGTTTTACAGAGTTTACTGTTCCGTCCTTATAGAGTGTGCGTTCAATATAGAGACGTCCGGGAAGAGGATTCTTTATTTCCTGTCCGGTCAAGTCGAAGTAGCTGATGCCTGCAATCTTGTCATTGTTTACCTTCTCTATTGATGTAGGCAATGTGACAATGCGTACAGCCAGTCCGGCTGTCAGGGCCACTCTTGAGCCGATGTAACGGTAGTTGCCTTCGCTTACCCACTGGTTGTTTTCGTCATACCGCCCCTTTTCTGCCGATGTCATGCCGAGTGAAGACGGTATGGTGAATGTTCCCCCTTCGGTCGAGAGCAATACAATCTCCGTGTCGCTGTGTCGTATGGCTATACCTTGCGAGCGCGTGGATGTCGGTTTGTAGCTGATGCCCTCCAGTCCGGTCTCGCTGTTATTGTTGCTTCCTGTAAAATTGTAAACATACAAGTTCTTGCCGTGTGATTTAAGGGCGATATCTTGGTTTGCCGCATTGAGAATCTTGTTGCGGTTGCGCACATCGTTGACATGTCCGAGTTCCACGAGTTCTGTGCCGTTGCCGTTATACAGCGCATTGCCGTCCACAACACAGAAGTTGTAGTAGCTGAAAGCCTTGTCGCCGGCCAGTGCCGCCATCTGATAAAGAGGGCTGTTGCTGTCCTTGGCGTCAATCTCCATAATCATGCGGTAGTTGCTCCCGTTATGTCCGAGCATTCCGTTGATGTCACCCTTTACACTGGCTGCATTTGTGCCGTAAAGGTCTATGCCCACAAAATCGATGTTTGTTCCACCCTCGGCACGCTTTTTCTCATTTGCCAGTGTCCGGTCTTTTGTTTCGGGATTGACGCAGTTGAGACGTGTCCATACTACATAGTTTGATTTTTTGACCGCTGCACCGACATGATGATAGTAATTGATAATCTCCGTAGATGTGGCAGTGTTTTCTCCATGTCCTCGTGCCTCGTTGCCCAGTTGCACACCTATCACAGTGTGGGGATTTCCGTTTGCCTCGTCCCATTGAGCAATGTGGTTCATCACCTCCGACAGCACAACCCTTTCGCGTTCACAGAGATTCATGTCGCGCCAGTCGAGCGAATATTCCCATTCGTCGCGCAGCATGTTGTATTCGCTTGTTCCGTTGATGGAGCAGACATAATCAGGAGTACGCGGTTCTTTGCGTCCGCCGTAGTTCCACAGATATTGCACACGTCCGCCGCTGCTCCAGCTGAACCACAGAAGCTCCATTCGCAGATTGTATTTCTTGCACCAGTTCATGTATTTGTCCAGAATAGTCCAGCTGAACTTGCCTTTGGTAGGTTCCACCTCGCGCCAGAACACGGGAATGCCCACAGTGTTGAAACCATCGCTTGCAGCCTGCTTCAACACTTTCTCCAAGTCTGCATCGCCCCATCCTTGGTAGCCGTACAGTTTGTCAAGGCGTACTTGAATGCTGGCCGGATAGAACGGCTTGCCGTCGATACGGAGTACAAATTTCTCCGAACCGTCAAGACTTGTGTCCACAGTGGAAACTAATTGCTGTCCCTCTGTGGGGGCTGTTACAGATTGAGCCTGTACATTATAACTGTTCACTCCGGTAACGAATGACCCAATGAGCATTAACGTTTTCAATGAATGAGTAGAATTAGAAAATCTCATAATATAGATGTTTTTGTGTTAATATAATTCTTCTTGAACTCCGCCCGAACATCAATGTCGCCACATTGCCCTGTGGCATTGACAACGTAAAATAACAGCAAAAAAGATGGAGCTTGGATGAATAATGCGTCAAAAAACTCCGCTAAACTGTTTTTTCCCCTTCTACTACGTAAAATTATATCAAAACGGTTATTGTAATTCGCGTGTACTCACGTATTCCTTGTCCGGACCTGTGCTTGCTCTTTGCCCGAAGATTTTCCAACCAACAACTTCCGGTTTCATGTCCTGTTTTGGGGGTGAGACAAGATGCTATACTTGGTGACATCTTGTCCGGACAATGTCCTGAAAACATATTTTCTGTGCAGAAAGAATTTAAAAACAGTGCAGCGAGGAGTGAAAAACAGTGTGCTGAAAACTTTAATCGGCACTGCCGTTTTTATAATCGGCAGTGCCGTTTACATAATCAGCAGTGCCGTTTATATAATCGGCAGTGCCGATTAAAGTTTTCAGCGCACTGTTTTTCACTCCTCACTGCACCATTTCTCATTTCTCTTTGCACTGTTGTTCTCATTTTATCGGCAATTTCAACTTGCTTTCAACTTAAATTAAAAACAGCTTCTTAGTTTTATTCTCGACAGTTTCTTGCAAATAAACTTGCTTGGCAGCAAAAGATAGCAGTGAAAAACATTTGCTAATACATAGAAATCGACTGAGTATAGCTGTTCTTGTCAAAGGATTTTTAGATTGTGTTTGCTGTGTCTTTTCCGTAGGCGAAGTTTTTTGTTGTATAACATTCACAAAATGCGAAAAATGCTTTATCTGGCTTATTTAGGGGCTTTTTTGAGCAATAATTGCAATATTTGAAGCATTTGTATCGGTTTGGTTTGTGCCGAACCGCTACTTTTGCAGCGACATCAAAAAAATAATGTTATGAAAAATTTTACACTAAAATCAGTTTTTGCCTGTGCCGCTCTTGCCGGTATGGCTACAAATGCGCAGGCGCAGCAAATCAAATTCCAGTATGATGCAGAGCTTTCTGCTGCTTTGCGTGCTACACACCGTACTGTTCCTTTCTGGGCAGACTTCAACAACGATGACAAGATGGATGTATATTATAGCGGTACATCTTGTGTACATGGTTGGACTACGGGTGGTTTCCTCGTGAAGAACCTTGGCAACATGCAGCTTGACATGGACACTGAGCTTCAGAAAGAAACTGTCAAAGTTCAGGTTCCTGTAATGGATGACGAAGGAAATCCGGTTCTTGACGAAAACGGAGAACAGGTTTATGAAGAACAGGAGCAGGAGAGAGTAGTAGGTATGGTTAACGGACTTCCTTACACTGCGTATGGAATGGGTAGCCTTCCTCTCGACTTCAATCAGGACGGTCTTGTTGACTTCATCTACTTGAACAGAGGTGGCAATGACACCGGTACGCTTAAAGAGCTTGTACTTGTGAAGAACCTTGGCGGTTACAAGTTCGAGAAAGTTGAGGACGAGGCTCTTTCATCACTTAACTTTGGCAACAACAACAACTCTTTCAACGAAGATCAGGAAGTTGGATGTATTTCAATCGGCGACTACAACAAGGACGGATACCCTGGCTTGGTTGTGGAAGGAACTGGTGACAACGGACGTTTCGTGACTCTTCTGAAGAACATTGACGGCAAGTCATTTGAAGTGGCTGACGTGTTCAATCCACTGGCATGGGATGTAGAGACAAACAAGAAGGGTGTTTATAAGAAGACAGATGCAACTGTGGATGAGGACGGCATTGAAATTCCGGGTTCATACATTCAGGAGCCTACTATGAAGGCTAAACCGATGAGCCACGGTTCTGTAATCTTTGCAGACCTTGACAATGACGGATGGCTTGACATCGTGGCTACCGGATACATGGACGGTGATGACTCTGATGCTGCTGTCGGTGTACAGGAAGGCGGTGACGGCATACGTATATATCGTAACATGCAGAACGGCGAGTTCCAAGACATTACAAACGTGTTGTGTGCTGAGGGAGAGACTGTTACTGACGTAGCTAAGCGTTGGGGTACAGAAGACAGCTACCTTCAGGCTATGGACTACAACCAGGACGGAAAGATTGACCTTATGATTGTAGGTTCTATGCGTGACAGACAATTGAAGCAGGCTTGCTTGCTCACAAATATTACAGAAGACGGTGTTATTGCATTTAATGAAGAGGCTGCAAGCATCACTCCGTTCTCAGGACTTACATGCCGTCAGGCTACTGTAGCAGACCTTAACGGTGATGATATTCCTGATTTCGTGTTCCGCGGATGGACTTCATACGAAGGTATCAACGACTGGCGATGGGCTATCAACTACAGTAACGGTAGCACAAACAACTATGAAATAAACTTCTTCAATGAGTCTGAACCGGGCGAAATTGGCGGACACTTCTCTGAGACAATGAGCTTCGGTGACTTTGACGGCGACGGTCTTCTTGATATGATGGCTTCTGACTGGTACACAAATGGTGACACAGTGCTTTTCAGCCGCAACGTTACAGATGCTGAGATTACACTTCCAAGTGCTCCTGAAACAGTTACTGCTACAGCAGAAGGCAGCAAGGTTGTGGTTAAATGGGACGGAACAACACTCCCTATGAGCGGAAACGAACCTTTGTACAACCTCTACATCAAGAATGAGGCTACAGGCGAAGTTCGTATGCTTGTACCTGCAAACGAAACTACAGGTTATCAGAAGGCATACGCTCAGTTCGGCGCATACGTGCTCAGCGGAGGCGAGGATCCTACCTATACATTTGAAAATCTTGCAAACGGCAGCTATACAGTAGGTGTTCAGACTGTTTCTTACTCATACGCAGCAAGTCCGTTCACTACAGTGGCTAACGTAGTGGTAAATGACGGAGAAGACGCTATTTCTTCTGTAACAGGCAAGGCAGGTGTAGTGGTTACTGTCAGCGACCATGCAATCGTAGCTCACGCTGCTGAAGGTGCATCTGTAAAGGTTTATGCAGCAAACGGTATGCTTGTAGCAAACGGTGTGGCAAACAAGCCGGTTCTTCTCGAAGGCAATGGCATCTACATCGTGAATGTTGACGGTTATGTCACAAAGATTTTGAAGTAATAATTAGTTGCAGGGTAGAAGATTGTTTACTTGATATTTAGTATTAGTTTAGATTTTTTGCAAAGGGAGGTATGCGTATGCGTGCCTCTCTTTTTTTGCCGTATTTGTTTTTGTTGGTTGGAGTCGGAAAAGAACATTTACGAAAGAGTTCCTTGGATGTGAAAAAATGGCTATCTTATGGTCTTCTTGTTTTATAAGCTTAAAAAAATTGAATAATATTTTTATTATTTGTACATTTGCAGACATAATTGGATATTTATTTGTGTAAAAATGAGAAAAAGATTTCTATTTGGCCTGTTAACGGCTTGTATGGTGGGTGGCTATGCTACGGCTCAGACAATTGATGAGGTTGTTAATCTTGAAGAATCTATTGATGATACAAAAATAGCACAGTACAGTACCCTTGTAGATTCTCTTGCTGCTGATACTGTGGTGTCAGACGTTCCAAAAGACAGAGTAGATACGATTTATTATGACCCGAACTGGAAAGCGATAAGCAACAAGGCTTTTGCTGCGTATTACAGGTACGCTTTGTATCCTGCCGATTCAATGGCTACAAAGCTTTTCCGTACTTTCTATATGAACGGTGTGGTTGAAGGAGAAGGCAATTTCAGCACTCTGGACAAATATGATGACAACAACTCCAAATTCGTGGGCAAATGTACTCGTTATTATAAGTCTGGAAAGGTAAAGGAAGTAAGTAATTATTTCATGGGATTGCTTGATGGGGAATATACTTCTTATTATGAGAACGGATTGGTGAATGAACATATCTATATGAGTGACAACCGTAGGAACGGTATATATTCCAAGTTCTCGGATGACGGAGAGACATGTAAGCAGATTGAATATATAAATGGTACAGAATCGGAAGACTATGTAAATATCGACAGGAACAATAATTTCGGTCGTTTCCGTTGTCTGGACAATAAGCCGATTAATATTGAACCTAAAGAAGGTGAACTCAAATCGGAACACAAGAACGGTGTGAAATGGCTCTATTACTTGCAGAACGGACTGGTGATAGGTGTTACAAAGACCATATCGGACGAGATTGGTTCGAACCGTCGTTTCGACTTTTTTATTCTGAACAAGTCTATGAGTAACATAGATATTGATCCGGATAATATTGAAGCGTATTCGGTCAAGGGAGACAAAAGACGCCTTTCTTTCTTCGTGCCGTATGACAAGTATATGGATGAGAAGGGAAAGAGGGAGAGAAAGAAAGCTATCGCTATTCAGAGCGGAAAGGTCATCATCGACCAGTCTCCTGTTGACATCACCATTATGAATCTGGGCGGTGACATAGCACGTGTCAATACGGTGCAGGAGTTTCAGGAAGAGATGCTGAAGCGCAGTGAGCTTGCTGATTGTACTCCTGTTTATAATGAGGACAATAAGATTACGAACATAGAATATATCCGACGCACGACAATACATCCGGGTGAGGGTGTGTATGGATTCCTGCTTACTGACAGCAAGAAGACTGAGCATTTCTTCATAGAAATGAAAATAAACGGCATCACTTATAAGTATAAGTGGGATGTTCTTGACGAAAAGAAATAGAACAATAAAACATTTCTTTTATGAATAAGAAAATATTGCTGACAATATTGTGTTTGATGTGTTTTGTTGTGATGCATTCGCAGGTCATCGGAGGCATCACATACAAAACATTGTCAGGAGATGAACTTGAAGTCGTTTCAACTGGAAGCTCGGAACACAAAATCGTGATTCCCGACACCATCTGTATGGGGGATAAAGTATATACGGTGGTTAAAATCGGTGGCCGTGCTTTCTATGACTGTAAGTCGCTTCAGAGCATAAGAATCCCCCAAACAGTAGAGAAGATTGGCGAGTCTGCATTTGCTTACTGCTCCAACTTGAAAGAGGTGGTTCTCGGAGACGGGCTGAAGGAAATTGGCGACATGGCTTTTGCAAGCTGTTTCTCTTTGCAGACCTTCACTTTTCCGGAAAGTCTGCAATCCATACATGCAAGAGCGTTCCTTCATTGCAGGGAACTTCGTAAGATTGAGATACCTGAGAGTGTGAGTGTGATAGAGGAAAGTACTTTCTCGCAGTGTCTTAATCTGACAGAAGTCAAGCTGTCAAATCAGACGTCTCGCATCGGAAACGAAGCTTTTTCCGGATGTAAGTCTGTCAAGTGTATAGTTATGCCGGACAACAAGCCTCTTATAGGCGAAAATGTTTTTGCCGGATGTGTGAACGTGGAAGATGTGAAGGGGCATCTCCTTGTCATTCCGGAGTATGTAGTGAAGGACAGGTTGTTCCCTCATTCTCGTTTGTTCTTGGAGAAAGTTCCCGAAATCAGCACTTCATTCAGTTTCTATGCCGGACGCAGAACTATTGCTGCCATAGATGAATGGAGAAAGAAGAAGGATTCGGAAACTAAGGCGCAACGAGAAAAGCGTGTGCATGATGAACGTGCGCTGAAAGCGGAAGTTGACGCTGTGACAGAAAGACTGAAGCAGGAATACATCAAGGATAACGCTCCCGACTTGTTTTTGCCTACATTGGAGGACTATATGGTGGAAGAGTCCGGATACAGAGTGATGACCAAAGACTTGGGCGATATTTTGGTGAAGGTTCCGGAGAGTGAAGCCGGCGATTTCAAGAAGAAATTCGACAAAGTGGTGATAACTCCTAAGTATGGAGTTATTGGCGATCAGTTCGGTCTCAGTGAGTGTACGTTTACTCTTGGAAAGAAAATATACAAAGGTACAGGAACTGTTAAGGAGGACGACTCGCAAGACATAACGGCTAATCAGCTTATTGCAGGGCTTTTTAGAGACTTGGATTCAAGCAAGGATGTTCCTGTTGACAGGGAGGTGGATGAGAACATACCGCAGAACTCCACTAATAATAGTAGTACTTTTGCTTTCATTATCGGCAATGAGAATTATCAGGAGGCGGTCAATGTTCAGTTTGCAAGCGATGATGCCAAAACATTCTCGGAATATTGCAAAAGAACATTAGGGCTTCCGGAAGAAAATGTAAGATGCTATATAGATGCTTCTTATGCTACAATCCTTCGTGTGGTGGGCGAAGTGAAGCAGATAGCCAAGGTGCGTGACGGAAATATTAATGTGATATTTTATTATGCCGGTCATGGTTTCCCTGATGATGCCGAGAAGCAGGCTTATTTGTTGCCTGTAGATGCAAACTCATCACAGCTGGACGTATGCTATAGTTTGGACAGGCTGTATAATGAATTGCAGCAGACAAATGCCAATATGGTGACTGTTTTTCTGGATGCTTGTTTCACCGGCTCGTTGAGAGGAGAGGGGATGATTGCCGAAGAGCGCGGTGTGGCGATTAAGCCGAAGAAGAATGAGCCGAAAGGAAATCTTGTGGTTTTCAGTGCTGCATCAGGAGAACAGACGGCGCATCCATATAAGGAGAAGGGGCACGGACTCTTCACTTATTTCCTTCTCAAGAAACTTTAGGAAAGCAGAGGCAACGAGACGCTTGGAGGACTTATTGACTATATCAGCAAGAATGTGGAAGACGTATCTTCTATAAAATTGAAGAAAACTCAGACTCCTGCAGCGCAGGCTTCTCATGAGATTGAAGATACATGGAGAGCGATGAAGTTGAGATAAAGCTTTATTATAATTTGATGGGCTAAAAACTTAAAAGAAATCCGGTCAATCTGAAACAAGTCAGATTGACCGGATTTCTTTTATCTATGATTGAATATTATTATAAGTTTACTTCTGTCTTGCTTTGGCAATATATCCAAGTGCTTCACGGCACATGTCCGTCACATATTGCCAGTCTTCGGCTTTGACTTTATCATTAGGGAACAATTTGCTTCCCATGCCGACACAGTAAACACCTGCTTTTATCCATGCGGTGAGATTTTCTTCTGTTGGGGCTACACCTCCTGTCACCATAATCTTTGACCACGGCATAGGAGCCTTCAGACCCTTCACAAAAGCCGGACCATAGACGTCTCCCGGGAATACCTTTGTAAGGTTACAACCGAGTTCTTGAGCTTTTCCCACTTCGCTTACTGTGCCGCATCCCGGGCAGTACGGAACGAGACGTCTGTTGCAGATTGGTGCAATTTCCGGATTGAAAAGAGGGCCGACAATGAAGCATGCACCTAACTGGATGTAGAGAGCAGCTGTAGCAGGATCTACGACAGAGCCTACTCCGAGAGCCAGTTCCGGGCATTCTGTGGCTGCATATTTCACACACTCTGCGAAAACTTCATGTGCAAAGTCACCTCTGTTGGTGAACTCAAATGCACGGACTCCGCCGTCGTAACAAGCCTTTATCACTTTCTTTGCCACTTCAGCATCCTTGTGATAGAATACAGGAACCATTCCTGTTTCACCAATCTTCGCCATTACGGCATATTTATCGAATTTTGCCATCTTCTTATTGATTTAGTTGATAATGTAAATCTGTTGTAGATTATCTTTGTACACGTCCATTGGCATTACCGCCGGCAAGAGCTTCCACTTCCTCGACTGACACATGGTTGAAGTCGCCCGGAATAGTATGCTTCAATGCAGACGCTGCCACTGCAAATTCAAGAGCTTCGCCTTGTGTAGCTTTTGTGAGCAAGCCGTGAATAAGACCTCCCGAGAAAGAGTCGCCTCCGCCTACACGGTCTATGATAGGGTTGATGTCGTAGCGTTTAGACTGATAAAATTCCTTGCCGTTGTAGATGAGAGCTTTCCAGCCGTTGTAAGTGGCACTGAAACTTTCACGCAGTGTTGAAACGACATATTTGAATCCGAATTCTTTCATCATAGCCTTGAATATTCCTTCATATCCTGCTGCGTCTGTCTTTCCGCCTTCTACATCTGCTTCCGGTTTGAAGCCAAGACAGAGTTCTGCATCCTCTTCATTGCCTATACATACATTCACATACTGCATGAGTGGGCGCATGATTGATATGGCTTTCTCGCTTGTCCAAAGTTTTTTGCGGAAATTGAGGTCACAGCTGATGGTTACTCCGTGCTTCTTGGCTGCGATACATGCAAGACGAAGGCACTCGGCACTTGCGTCAGAAATGGCAGGAGTGATACCAGACCAGTGGAACCAGTCAGCCCCTTCAAATATCTTATCAAAATCAAAGTCTTCCGGTTTAGCTTCTGCAATAGAAGAGTTGGCGCGGTCGTATATGACTTTTGACGGACGCATGGATGCTCCTGTTTCAGCATAGTAAAGTCCGACGCGATTGCCGCCACGAGCAATGAAATCTGTATTGACACCATACTTGCGCATTGCATCGATAGCAATCTGGCCTATTTCATGCTTTGGCAGTTTTGATACGAAATAGCAATCATGTCCATAGTTTGAACAACTGATAGCCACATTAGCTTCGCCTCCTCCGGGGATGATGTTGAATTTCTCAGCCTGTACAAAACGATAATTCCCTTCAGGTGAAAGGCGGAGCATAATCTCGCCCATTGTCACAATTTTTGCCATAAATGATTATTTGTAATAGGTTATTATTGTATTAATCTTTTGTTTGTCAATCTCATAATAAAATGCGAAATACATATATAACAACGAAGTTGCAGATACACACAAACTGTGTTTACAAATGCAAATATATTGCTTTTTTTCCCTATAATCCTCATTTCTTATGCAATATTTTGCAAAAAGTAAGTTTGAAGGAGGTTTTTGTTCGCTTTGTCTGATTCGTGGTGTTGCTTGGAGTGGCCTGCGAATACATCCGGATATGTCCTGATTTGTTCTGCATTTGTTTTGAAAACCGTAGGCTGTACAAAGATTAGCAGGGTATTTTTTGAGGATATTCATTATTTCATGTAACTTTCCTCTATAAAAGCTAGAACCGTACTTGTCTTTATGGGTTCAGAAACG
>JAJPZU010000123.1 GCA_021204165.1 Prevotellaceae bacterium | reverse complement strand
TGGCTTTTTTATTCACCGGGCATAAAAAATCTCGCCTTTTTTATGTACTTTTGCATCGGAACAACATTAATAACGTAAAGAAATGAATCTGAAAAGACATATACAAATTGCATGGCTGTGGACTTCAATAATATTGGTCAGCTCCTGCGGCGAAGACCGCACATACGAATATGAGGCGAAGACGGAACACAGCCATTGGATGATGGATACCATGAAGGAATGGTATCTCTGGGGTGATTCCATTTATGAACCGGAGTGGAAGGATTTCTTTGCTGCCCCCGCCGACTTTTTCAATAAGCTGACAGCCATGAGCAAGATGAATGACAAATGGTCATATTGCGCAACCGACACCACAAAGGTTGATTACCATGAAAGAGGACAATTCAACCACATCAACTCCTACGGAATGGATTTTGTGGTTATGACCGACCCCACGGGAAGCACAACACGCAGCTATGCCCGCGTAACAAGCGTGCTCCCCGGTTCGCCCGCTGCCGAGTGTGGAATGAGACGCAATGACTTCATCAGTAGTATCGACGGAGCAAAACTGACCTCAAACAATGCGTCCTTATTGAAGAGCGGAAGGGCGAGAACACTTGAAATAAGTAGAATCGGGACAGACGAGGAGGCAGAAGGACTTGTGTGGACATCGACTGCGGAAGTGGAGTTGCCCGCATCCCGCTATGTGGAAGACTATGCGTTTCCCTTAGATACAGTTTATGACATGGGGGACTTGCGCATAGGATATATAATGTGTACGCGGATGCAGCCTCATGCACCGGAGAAAGACGTGAATACGGAAGATTACCTTTCAGACATGGAACGCATATTCTCATCCATGAAATCTGTGTCGCCGGATGAACTTGTCATTGATTTGCGCCTGTGCAATGACGGAACAATGGACATGGCATGTCGCATGGCTTCATACGTGGTGCCGGCAGAGCGTCTTGGCGATGTTTTTGCTTGTACCTTCTGGAACAAGCACAACGAGGAACGCAATTCTGAAATATTGTATGACAGGTCGTTGGCGGGCAAGACACTTGGCATGAACCGGATTTTTGTCATTACGAGCAATTACACCACCGGTGCAGCCGAATGGTTTGTGCATTCACTTCGCACCACTTTGGGGGCGGACAATGTGCTTGTGGTAGGTGCTTCTACAGCAGGACAGAACGTGATGACTCATGCAGTGCCTTCGAACTATCAGTTCACGCTTCATCCGGCAGTGGCATACGTTGCCGATTCAGAGGGAAATTATGATTATGCGTCAGGTTTGCAGCCCGATATAGGGATGAATGAGTTTGAATATGTTGAGCTTTACCCCTATGGCGATTTGCGCGAATCCCTGCTGGCGGGAGCTGTAGAGTTCATATATGGAGTGAGAGAATGACTGTGAGGGAGGAAGTAGTGATTGTTGACAGCCATGCAAACAGAATTGAATAGACAGACAGATGATTTTATGACGAGAGGACTGACCAATGAGCAAGTCAGGGAGAGTCGTGAAAAATACGGTGTCAATATCTTGACCCCGAAAAAAGGGAAATCTTTGTTCAGGAAGTTCTTGGGCAAATTCAATGACCCGCTGATTGTGATATTGCTTGTGGCAGGAACATTATCGCTGTGTATCTCTTTTTATGAATATTACGGTGTAGGAGGAAGTTCACACGCATTTTTTGAACCGGCTGGAATATTTGTGGCAGTACTGCTATCTACCGGACTTGCTTTTGTCTTTGAACAGAAGGCAGACCGGGAGTTCAGACTTCTCAACCAAGTGAAGGACGACGAAGCGGTGAAAGTGGTTCGCAATGCCGGCGTACATGAGATTCCGCGCAAGGATGTGGTGGTAGGCGATGTAGTGGTATTGTCCGCCGGCGATGAAATTCCGGCAGACGGAGTACTTCTTGAGAGTGTGTCGCTCGGAGTCGATGAGTCCACACTTACAGGAGAACCGATGTGCCGCAAAACCACAGACAGCTCCATGTTTGATGCAGAAGCCACATTCCCCTCGAATCGCCTTTTGCGCGGCACACACATCGTGGAGGGACATGCGGTGATGAAGGTCGATGCGGTGGGAGACCGGACAGAGAGCGGAAAGGTGTTCAAGGAAACTCTGGTGGACAATTCCGTGAAGACTCCACTGAATGAGCAGCTTGAACATCTGGCACAATTCATCGTCAAAACCAGCTATGTGCTTGCCGGACTTGTCATCATAGGTAAACTGGCGGTCTATTTCGCCGCACATCCGGGAGGAATGGAAGAAGTGTTTACAGGAAACGGACTGCTGCATTTTCTTGCCTATTCCTTGAATGCCCTGATGATAGCCGTTACACTCGTGGTGGTGGCTGTGCCTGAAGGATTGCCGATGGCAGTGACTTTAAGTCTGGCATACAGCATGAGAAGAATGTTGCATACAAATAATCTTGTGCGCCGTATGCACGCGTGCGAAACAATGGGAGCTGCCACCGTGATATGTACGGACAAGACCGGAACATTGACACAGAATCAGATGAGAGTGGCCGAGACCTTTTTCCCGTCCGGTGATGCCTTGCGTGACTTGATTGTCGAAGGGATGGCTGTAAATTCAACGGCATCGCTCGATGAAGGCAAGGTGATTGGCAACCCTACAGAAGGAGCCTTGCTCTTGTGGCTGAACGGACAAGGGGAAGACTATCGCGTATGGCGCAAAAAGACGGAAGTGGTTTCGGAGCTTCCGTTTACGACAGAGAAGAAATTCATGGCGGCAGTGGTGCGTTCCGGCGAGAAACATATCCTATATGTGAAAGGTGCGCCGGAGGTTGTATTCAGCCTGTGCGAAATGAAACAGGACAGTGACGAAGGACGGAATATCAGGACACTTTTGCTAAATTGGCAGCGTAAGGCAATGCGCACTTTGGCTTTCGCATATAAGGTGTTGGGACAGGAAGAAGAGGGAATAACCGACGGAGCACTTGTGGCGGACAAGCTTGATTTTCTGGGTGTCGCGGCGATTTCTGACCCTGTACGTCCTGAAGTTCCGTCTGCAATGAAGGAATGCCGGGAAGCCGGAATTGATGTGAAGATTGTGACCGGCGACACTTCTGCCACGGCACTTGAAGTCGGGAGACGCATCGGCTTGTGGAAAGATGAGAACGAAGATGGCGGCATCATAACAGGACCGGAGTTTGAAGCAATGTCTGATGAAGAATTGTCAGAAAAGGTGCCGGGACTCAAAATCATTGCGCGGGCACGTCCGCTTGACAAGAAACGGCTGGTGGAAGCTCTGGAGCGAAAAGGACAGGTGGTGGCTGTTACCGGCGACGGAACAAATGACGCGCCGGCTCTGACTGCCGCTCACGTCGGATTGTCTATGGGAAGCGGCACTGCTGTGGCGAAGGAGGCAAGTGATATAACCATTATGGACGATTCGTTCAGCAGTATCACAAGGGCTGTGATGTGGGGACGCTCTCTTTACAGGAACATACAACGGTTCATTCTTTTCCAGATGACGGTCAATGTGGTGGCATGTCTTGTCGTACTTGTCGGTGCTTTCCTCGGAATGGAGAATCCTTTGACTGTCACTCAGATGCTGTGGGTGAATCTGATTATGGATTCATTTGCCGCTATGGCACTTGCGTCATTGCCTCCGTCTGCCGATGTGATGAAGGAAAAGCCTCGCAACCGTAATGCCTTCATAATAAATCGGCGAATGCGATTTCAGATTATAGGTGTCGGATGTGCATCGTTTTGCGTGCTGCTTCTGCTGCTTGTCGCATTCAGATATATGGATGTCAGAAGTCTGACGGACTGGTCTGCACACACGTTCCATGACCGTCAGCCGCTGCTTACCCCTTATGAGTTGAGTCTGTTTTTCACGATATTTGTCATGTTGCAGTTCTGGAACATGTTCAACGCAAGGGCTTTTGCCTCCGGACATACGGTGTTGGCATTGCCTTTAAGCCGGGAGTTTATATTTATTTCCGTATTGATACTCATCGGTCAGATAGCGATTGTTACATTGGGAGGCGAAATGTTCAATGTCATTCCTCTGTATCTTTCCGACTGGCTAACAATTATATTTGCCACATCTCTTGTCTTTTGGATTGGAGAACTGTCACGATTCAAATTTGGAACGGTGACTTCCTCTGTAGAAGAATAGAAGGAGTTAAGTGTTAAGGGAAAAAGAATTAGGATTTGAAAAATTTCATATTGAAGTCTGTTTACATTATCTTTGTCTCCAATTATGAAAGAACAGAATTTGAAAGATTCGGCAGAGGATGTTGAAATAATGCCGAGTATATGGTTGTCTTTGATACCGATAGCCGTGCTGGTGGCTATGGTGACTCTGTCTGTTACAATATTCGGCAGCGATGCGCTTGCCGGAGCAAGTCAGGTGTCATTGTTGGTCGCCACAGGTGTGAGCGTTTGTCTATCCATGTGGATATACAATATACCGTGGCAGAAATTTGAAAATGCCATAAAGACGACAATTGGCGGAGCTTCCGTCTCAATCATCATATTGATTATCATCGGTATGCTTTCCGGTGCGTGGATGATAAGCGGAGTGGTGCCTACGATGATTTATTACGGTGTACAGATTATGTCTCCGCAGTTCTTTCTTATCAGCGCATGTGCGATATGTGGGATTGTGTCTGTCATGACCGGCAGTTCATGGACAACAATTGCGACTATAGGAGTGGCACTGCTGGGCATCGGAGAAGCACTGAATGTACCATCGAGCTGGACTGCCGGAGCAATCATTTCAGGTGCATATTTTGGCGACAAGATGTCGCCTTTGAGCGACACAACCATTCTTGCATCTTCCTCTTCCGGAACAGATTTGTTCACTCATATAAGGTATATGTTCTATACAACCACTCCATCGATAACCATTACATTGCTGATATTTCTGTTTGCAGGGTTCTGGTATAGTTCCGGCAATGAAGTACACATTGCTGAATATACGGACGGACTTAGCTCTAAATTCAATATTTCATGTTGGACGTTGTTAGTGCCCCTGATAACAGCCGTGCTGATAGCAAAGAAAGTACCTTCGCTCATCACGCTGTTTGTGTCGGCTCTGGCGGCAGGAGTCATGGCTGTGGTGTTGCAGGAAGACGTACTGATTGAGGTGGCGGGAGAAGAAACGCTCTCTGTGATGGGTCTGATAAAGGGAATCATGACCACTTATTTTACGAATACATCTGTAGATATGGGAAACGCGGCACTCAATGACCTCGTTTCCACAGGAGGCATGGCGGGTATGATGGATACAGTGTGGCTCATTTTATGCGCCATGTGTTTCGGCGGAACAATGGTGGCAAGCCGGATGCTCCAGACTTTGACAAATTTCATGCTGCATCTTGTTCGCGGAACTGTCGGACTTGTAGCCTCTACCGTATGTACAGGACTCATCATGAATATAACGACCGGCGACCAGTATATATCAGTCATTCTTACGGCAAACATGTATAAGGACGAATATCGTAAGAGAGGTTACGAGTCGCGTCTGCTGTCACGCACCACAGAGGATGCCGTGACGGTGACTTCGGTATTGATTCCTTGGAACACCTGCGGAATGACACAGGCGACAGTGCTCGGAGTACCTACGCTGTCTTATCTTCCATATTGCTTTTTCAATTACATCAGTCCGTTCATGAGTATCATCGTAGCGGCTATTGGCTGGAAGATAAGAAGGACAAAACCGGAAGCCTAAAGGTTCTGTCTGTTAAAACGCTTAAAAGTTTTTTTGTTGAAAATAATCTGTAAAATTCAATGATATGAAAAAAACATTTGTAACATTATCTCTTTTCGCATTGGGGCTGTGCGCTATGGCCCAAGGCGGAATATCGGAAGAAATGCTGGGCAGAATGAAGTCGCAGCATAAAATGACCGCAGCGGACAAGGCATTGCGCAATGCACTTGCTGTCAATGATATCCGTTCACTCGCATTAAATCAGGACAATATGGCTGAGAAGAATACTTACTTCAGCCACAGTGTTCCTTCAAAAGGCATCACAGACCAGAAATCTTCCGGACGCTGCTGGCTTTTCACCGGACTGAATGTCATGCGCAGCCGGATGATTCTTGACCAAGGACTTGACGGCATGGAATTTTCGCAGAATTATCTGTTCTTCTTCGACCAGCTTGAAAAGTCCAATCTTTTCTTACAGGCTGTGATTGACACCCGGAAGAAGCCGATGGAGGACAAGACTGTGGAATGGCTGTTCAGAAACCCGTTGAGCGACGGAGGTACTTTCACCGGTGTGGCAGACCTTGTATCCAAATATGGTGTTGTTCCCAAAGGTGTGATGCAGGAAACATACGCAAGCAACAACACAAGCCGTTTCACATCGCTTATAAAGCGCAAACTACGTGAAGACGCTTTGGCTCTGCGCCACAGCAAAGTCAAAGATGCTGACTTGCAGAATATGAAAGAGAAGATGCTGGGAGAGATATACCATATTCTTGTACTTGGATTCGGAGAACCTGTAACAGAATTTACATGGGCACCGAAGAATGCGGACGGAAGTTACAAGTATGCTCCAAAGAAATATACTCCGAAATCTTTCTACCAAGAAATGATTGGGGAGAATCTGCACGACGACTATGTGATGTTGATGAATGACCCTACAAGAGAATACTGGAAGACATACGAAATTGAGTATGACCGCCATACCTACGACGGCCACAACTGGTTGTACCTGAACCTGCCTATGGAGGAGATAAAGGAAGCAGCAATTGCAAGTATCAAGGATTCGACCATGATGTATTTTTCGTGCGATGTGGGCAAAGAGCTTGACAGCAGTCGCGGACTTCTGGACCTGAACAACTATGACTACTCTTCCATATTAGGTGTTACGTTCAATATGGACAAGAAGCAGAGAATACAGACATTCGACAGCGGTTCTTCCCATGCCATGACATTGAAGGCTGTAGATTTGGATGCAAACGGAAAGCCGGTGAAATGGGAAGTGGAGAATAGTTGGGGACCGTCTTCAGGATTCAACGGACATCTGATTATGACAGACGAATGGTTTGACGAATATATGTTCCGCCTTGTGGTAAAAAAGAAGTATTTGTCTGAGAAGATACTCAAGGCAAATGAACAAAAGCCTGTCAAACTGCCTTGCTGGGACCCGATGTTTATCAGTGAAGAATGATTGATTGTAGAATTTGTTGACAAAAAAACAGAAACAGTAATATGTCTATAGTAGAGAGATTTCTTAAATATGTAAGCTTTGACACCCAGTCGAGTGAGGACGCATCCACCACCCCAAGCACATCAAAGCAGAGGGCATTTGCCGAATATCTGCGCGATGAACTTATCGGGATAGGGCTTGAAGAGGTTGAACTCGATGACAACAGCTATCTATATGCGACACTCCCGGCAAATACGGATGCAGAAGTGCCTGTCGTAGGCTTCATCGCCCATCTTGATACCAGTCCAGACTGTTCCGGAAAAGATGTCAAGCCACGTATTGTGGAGAACTATGACGGAGAAGACATTGTACTTTCGGAAGGTATTGTCACTTCTCCACAGACATTTCCGGAACTTCTTTCTCACAAAGGTGAAGACCTTATTGTCACAGACGGGCACACTCTGCTCGGCGCCGATGACAAGGCAGGCATTGCAGAAATTGTTCAGGCGATGGTCTATCTCATGGAACATCCTGAGATAAAGCACGGAAAGATACGTATCGGATTTAATCCTGACGAAGAAATCGGACTTGGAGCGCATAAGTTCGATGTGGCGAAATTCGGATGCACATTCGGATATACAATGGACGGAAGTGAAGTCGGAGAAATTGAATTTGAAAACTTCAATGCGGCATCTGCAAAGATTACGATAACAGGATGCAGCGTACATCCCGGATATGCCAAAGGAAAAATGCTGAACGCAGGACGTATAGCCACCGAACTTGTACAGATGCTGCCATACAACGAGACCCCTGAAACTACGGAGGGGTATCAGGGATTTTATCATCTCACGGGCATGTCGGGCTGTTGCGAGAAGGCTACACTCTCGTTCATCATACGCAACCATGACCGCCAATTCTTTGAGACCCGCAAACTAAAGATGCACGAAATTGTGGGACGGATAAACGAGAAATACGGACCAAACGTGGCGAAGCTTGAACTTGCAGACCAATATTACAACATGAGAGAGAAGGTGGAGCCTGTCATGTACATAATAGATATAGCAAAACAAGCTGTCGAGGAAGCCGGCATATCACCCGTTGTACGCGCAATACGCGGAGGTACGGACGGTGCACAGCTTTCATTCAAGGGACTCCCTTGTCCGAATATCTTTGCCGGCGGACTGAACTTCCACGGTCCTCATGAGTTCTGTCCGGTACAGTCGTTAGAGAAAGCCATGAAGGTAGTGGTCAACATCTGCCGTCTGACTGCGGAGAAATTAGGAAAGGCATAAGAAAGCAGTTCAGAAGCAGACAAAACAGAATAAGCCAAAACGGGATATGCCTCAATAGAAAAGGCATGTCCCGTTTTGGCTTATTCTGTCTCCTTGTATTAGAGAAGACAACTCAAAAACACCTCTTGAAATTACTCGACAATAGATTTAAAACAGCTTCTAAAAGTCTTCATTATAGAGTTCCTCATCTTCGTCTTCATCCTCGTCGTCGTCAAGAAAACTGAAATCGCCGAAGAATGCAGGCTGTATGAACTCATCAAGATCGCGATGCTCCTTCTTGGTCGGTCGTCCGGTTCCGCGTGCACGATTGACAAAACCGCTGATACGGTTCATTTCAAGAAGCTCATATTGTTCAGGAGAAGTTACATTCTCCAAAACTTCCGGTACGAGTTTGGCACCGACACGGTTCTGGATGGCTTTCAGCACCTTGAAAGAATAAGTGACAGGCGGCTTCCTCACCTCAATGATGTCACCTTCCTTTATCATTCTTGACGGTTTCAGCTTCACACCTTTCTGCATGACGCGTCCGTTCTTGCACGCATCGGCAGCAATGGTTCGTGTCTTGAATATACGTGCCGCCCAAAGCCATTTGTCCAGTCTTGCTTCCATTGTGACAGTATTATTTCTTATTAAACTGGTTCATTGTGATGCTTATTCCTGCAAGACAGAACGACTGAATGGCTTCACACGCAATATCCACTCTTTCATCCATAGTCTTCATGTCTTCTTCAGTGAACTGACCAAGAACAAAATCAACCTGTCCGCCTCTCGGAAAATCATTGCCTATGCCGAACTTCAGCCGGGCATATTGCTGGGAACCGAGTACAGATGCTATATGTTTCAAGCCATTGTGCCCTCCGTCACTTCCTCCCGGACGCATTCTCAACTTACCGAAAGGCAGAGACAAATCATCCACCACAACAAGCAGATTGTCGGCTTCAATCTTTTCCTGATTCATCCAATAGCGAACAGCATTGCCGCTCAGATTCATGTATGTGGAGGGTTTCAGCAACGTAAGTTCCGCATTCTTTACTCGCAGATGAGCAACGAAACCATATCGTTTGTCTTCAAATACGGCATTATGCTTGTTCGCAAAAGCATCAACCACCCGGAAACCGATATTATGGCGCGTACCGTCATATTCTGCACCGATATTGCCTAATCCTACAATAAGATATTTCATTTTGGTCTTTAATACATTTTTAAAACTTGAATCCGAAGATTCCGAGTGAAGATACACCCACAATGATAATAAATCCATACACCGGCTCAATCTCAGACAAAAGAAAATATGCCGGCTGAATATTCAATAAAATCCGGAATCCAAGTAAAACAATGTTTTGCTCGGATTCCGGATTATCCTTTTACTTTGTAGTCTATTATCCGAAGATTTATTTAGACTCTGCGGCAGCAGCACGAGCAGCACGTGTCATACGAACTGCACATACAACCACTTCCTTAGAAGTAAGAATCTCAAGACCGTCATAGTTGAGAGCTGCAACCTTCATAGACTTTCCAAGACCAAGATTTGTAACGTCAATGTTAAGAATGTCCGGAAGAGCCTTGTAAGGAGCCTTCACCTTGAGTTTGCGTACATTAAGAGCAAGCTTACCACCGGCTTTAACACCGTCTGCAAGTCCGTTAAGCTTAACCGGTATTTCAATAGCGATAGGCTTCTCTTCTGTAATCTGATAGAAGTCAACGTGAACAGGACTGTCACTTACGAAATCGCACTGAAGATCCTGAAGGATAGCTTTAACTTCCTGACCATCGATGTTCAAATTTACGATATATACATTCGGAGTGTAGATAAGCTTTGCAAGTTCTTTCTGAGTAACTGAGAAAGACTTTGCTACCGGCTGACCGTTTGCATCCTTTTCTACTCCATAAACTACACATGGAACTTCGCCTGCACGACGAAGGTCACGGCTTGCTTTCTTGCCAAGATCAGTACGGAGTTTTCCGTTGATTGTAATTTCCTGCATTGTTTTTTTGATTTTTGTGTTACTATAAATTAAGTTATTCTGCTTAATTCGCCATCACACTTTGTTCTGTGAACACGTTGTGTCAGCTTAAAAAAGCGGTGCAAAGATAGGCTTTTTTCCTGTATGTAGCAAATTTTGTGTTTATTTTGTCCAAAAGAGGAATATTTCTCCGAACCAAGCCCAACACCAATCTTCTTACACATACAGAAGACCAGTAGAGGCTCAGCAGACTCATCTTACAGTTTTTTAGTGGGGTGTTCACAGGCTACTCATGTATATTTAATGGGGTGTTCGACAGACTCATCATGTATATTTAGTAGGGTGTATTCACAGACTACTCCGTGTGTGCTTGGTGGTTGTATTCACAGACTCATCATGTATATTTAGTAGGGTGTGTTCACAGACTACTCATGTATATTCTGTGGGTGTATTCGACAGACTCCTCCGTCGCTACCGCGCCACCTCCCCTAACTTAGGGGAGGAGCCAAGTTACCGTATTGGGTGTCAGTGCTATACATCCACTTCATAGTCTTTTCAAGCTATGGTATATAGGCTCCTCCCCTAAGGGGAGGTGGCGCGTAGCGACGGAGGAGTCTGTGAATACAACCAGCCCAATATACATGAGGAGTCTGTCA
>JAJPZU010000212.1 GCA_021204165.1 Prevotellaceae bacterium | reverse complement strand
TATATGTTTTTATTTTGATTCAAGCTATTGTATGTGCAGAGAGAATTTGAAAACAGTGCGCTGAAAACTCAAAACAACAGTGTTGATTTTATAATCGGCAGTGCAGTTTACAAAATCAGCAGTGCAGTTTTTATAATCAGCAGTGCTGATTAGAGATTTCAGCGCACTGTTTTTACTTTCTCTCTGCACTGTTTTTCATTCCTCTCTGCACAGATGTTTTCATTTTGTGAGCAAGTTCAATTTAAGACGAGACTTGAAAAAAATATTTTTTATGTAGCATTACAAAGCGTTATATGACAGACAATCAAGAGCTTGCAGAGTCTGTATGAATAAAGTCTGTAAAAGCAAATACCCCGGCACCATCTAACGGATGCCGGGGCATTTGATATGGAAAAAGCGATGGAGAAGGTTGTATATCTAATTCTGAACCGCTTCTGAAACGCACTATATGGATTTTCTATCTCACTTCAAATCGGTATTTTCCGGGAAGCAACATAAACGAAGCACTTGATTTATTCTCTGAATCTTTTTTGAGAGCCTTTATGCACTTGTTTTTACTAATTTCTCTGCCACCTTCAGTGAGACGTTCCAATGACGATACCGGTGTCTGCAACTCTGCAGAAGAATTTGCAGGAACTGTAAATTCATATTCAACTGTCCCGACAGGAGTTTTTCTCCACCTACTTTCTATGCGTCCGTATGGAGATTCATAATACCCTTCTGCAAAAGTCAAGCCTCCGGTCTGCTCTATTTCAGGAGCAAGTACCATTTTCTTGAAAGCAGCAACAGAGTCATCACGTCTGATACCAAGAGAATGGGAAAGCATCCATGCTCCGACAGCACCAAACGAATAATGATTGAAGGAATTCATTCGGTTGTTTCCTCCGAAACCGTCTGTATGAGTATATGAATTGAGACGTTCCCATATTGTCGTTGCTCCCTGATCTACGCTGTACAGCCATGACGGGTAGTCGGTCTGGATCAACAGGCGATATGCAAGTTCGGAATGATTGCAGCCGGACAAAGCCTGACTTATCCATGCCGTACCGATGAAGCCTGTCAGCAATGAATACGGAGAAGACTTTTTGCCGTTGTCCATTGTTCCCTCACGACATACAGATGTCACAAAATTATCTACGAACTTGGAATAAAGCAAACTATCATCACTTTCGTTTATAATCCCAAAAGCAAGAGGCAGCGTATAAGAAGTCTGCGTATCTACCGTCTGTCCTTTCTTCTTTGGCTCAAAGGCAGACCAGATGGTCTTTCCGGTTGCAGAATCAATATAGGTATTCAAAAAGAACTGCTTCCTTGCATCATGCCTTTTCCGGAACTTTTCAGCATCTTCGTGTTTTCCTAAAGTTTCCGCTATTCGGCTCATAAGCTCAAGGTCATAAATGTAATAAGCCTCCCACACGAGTGACTTGTCATTGCGGTTGTCTTCCGGTCCAAGCCAATCACACAAATCGCCCCACTGCCTGTGTTGCACTAAGATATCGCTTTCATGGTCTATCAGTTCTTTTTCCACATAACTCATATAACGGGACATGGCATCGTAATGTTCTGACAGCATGGCTTTGTCTGCATACTGACGGTAGCTTTCCCATGCCACAGTTATTCCGGCACTACCCCAAAGAAGTCCGCCAAAACCGCAACCTATGGGTGCCACATCCGTGAATCGTCCGTCTTCGCATTGCGTGTCGCGCATACTCATCATGTGTCTGCGCAAGAACTGTGCCACATCTGACAGATAAGTAGCTGTACGGGAAAAAACAGATATGTCTCCAGACCATCCGAGCCGTTCATTACGCTGAGGACAGTCTGTCGGTACAGACATGAAGTTGGCAAGTGTTGACCATGTGATATTTTCCCACAATTTGTTCACTTTGACATCCGATGTCTTATAGTCTGAGGTCAGTTCATGAACCGAACTGAGCACTTTACTCTTTACATTCTCCAAAGGAAGAGGACTACTCAATCCCGTAATTTCAATGAATCTATATCCATGATAAGTAAATCTCGGAGAAAAACATTCTTCTCCTCCCTTTGCTATATAGATGTCCTGTGCCATTGCCGCACGTATGTTCTCAAGCATGAGCATTCCTTCATGACCTGCATATTTGGGGAGGTCAGGATACTTCACTTCTGCAAAACGCATCTTGATTTTTGTTCCGGGAATGACACCGGAGAGACTGATTTCAGGTACACCCGCCATATTCTGCCCCATGTCATAGATGAAGACTCCCGGACGCACCTCTTCCACAGACTGCGCCGTCAGAGTACGCACCGCCTTCACTGTCTGTCCGAATTGTCCGATAAAGCGGGAGTCACGACTGTCAAAGGCAGCAGTGTCCTGCAAATCGACGGTTTCCGGACGTTTCCATGCAGAAGCATCGTAATTGGCAGTACACCATCCGTTCACTTCTTTTTCCTTTGTGGCATCATAGACTTCTCCTTGGAAAAAGCTTCCATACAGTACAGGGCTGTCGCCATAGAACTGCCATTCTTCAGGATTGCTGACTATAGATGTGCGAGTTCCATCTTCATACGTAATGACAAGTTTTGCCAGAAGTGACTGCCTGTCTCCAAAAAAGTTCCAATACTCTCCCATGAAGGTGGCTCCACCACTCCACCATCCTTCTGCAAGTATAGCACCCAGAGCGTTCTCGCCCTGTATAATATGCTCTGTCACATCGAATGTCTGATACAGATGTGTCTTGTCATATTGAGTCAGCCCCGGATTGAAATAATCATCGCCGATTCGCTCTCCATTCATGTAAATGTCATAAATGCCACGAGCCGTTACATATAGTCGCGCTTTTGCTATACTTTTGTCTGCCGGGGCAAATACGGTGCGCAACATTGGTGAAGAAGCACCTTCCGGAGTGTATGCACACCATCCGTTATTCTCCGATTTGCTGCCAGTTTCCAGTTTTTCCGTCTTCCATATCACAGATGCAGGAGTTCTGTAATTTTCAATCTTGAAGTTTGTCAACTCTGCTTGCTGTCCATCCGGAACAAAAGCACACACGTCGCCAACTACAGGAAAAGCAATAAAATCACCGCCGGCACCAAGCGGATTTAGATTAACATCGCCAATCTTCTCTTTATATGATGAACCGTCAGCTTTCACTCCGCTAATCCACACTGTTGTCTGTCCAAGATTTGACTTTAAACTCACTGTATGCTTGCCATACATGTTTCCCCTGCCTATCAACCCATGCTTTACGCTGAAAGTTCTGAAAGGAACATCCTTCTTGTCGTCCGGATGGTATCCGCAACGATAGATATTCACCACAGCATCACCGCCCTTGTTTACAGCAGAGATATCAAGTTCCATTTTTATATATGACCGGTTGTGTTCGCTTTCTATCCCATAGACATTCATATTCTTGTCCATCAGACGCTCATCGTTTGCCCCATATATAAACCCGGCACGTGTGTTATCACTACCGCGCATAATCTGTATGTCACAACTTAAACCGAACACAGGAAGATAATGAGAATATAATACCATATCATTATTTCCACCGCCAATCCATTGCGCACCCTCCCATGAATCAGTACCGTTTGTCCATGCAGTCATCAATCCTGTTTCAAACCATGAATCAGCAGTCAGCACAGATTTCAAGTCTTTTATCTTGACATCTTTTTTACCGCTGCTCCATGTAGCGTTTCCCGCCCACACATCCACAGTCCAGTCGTATCTCATCTCTGGCTTCAAAGATTCACCGGAATATTCAATATTAAGAGAAGTGTCAGCATATTGTTTTCCGCTGTCCCACACAACCTTCCCTTGTTCATCCTTTACGACTATACGGTATGCTGTCTGTACAAGTCCGCTGAGTCCTTCCTTGTCCTCCAGTTGCCAGCTGAAACGAGGATGTTCCACATCAATACCAAGAGGTGTCTCTGTATATTCTACACGCAGGTTCTTCACTGATTGTGCAAACATTGCAGCAGAAAAAGACAAACCAGTAGTAAAGATAAGCACTCGTGATAATCTCATGTTATTTCTTCTATTGCTTATTTTGATTTCTATGATTATATATTTTCATACACAAATACCCGACTATCCAAACTATATGGTCTTGATTACCTTTGCAGGCACACCACCGACAACTGTTCTCGGAGCTACATCCTTGGTCACGACAGCTCCGGCAGCTACAATCGCGCCTTCTCCGACAGTGACACCTTGTAGAATCGTCACATTCGCTCCAATCCAAACCTTATCCTCAATACGGATAGGTTTGAATGTCATGTCTCCTCTATGTTCCGGACCAAATTTGTGATTAATTGTACAGAGCGTGGCATTATGACCTATCAGACAATCATTCCCAATGAAAATACCGCCCTGATCCTGAAACTTACAACCCATGTTGATAAATGTACGTTCACCAACCCATGTGTTTTTACCGCAGTCTGTTCCAAACGGAGGAAACAAACCTATACTCTCCGGAACTTCATGTCCCCATAATTCAGCAAGCAACCTGCGAAGTTCTTCCGGTTCATGGTACTTGTTGTTTATCTCATTCGTAATGCGCAGTGCTTCCTGCGACATTCTGTGCATAAGCAGATGAGCTTCCGAGCCGTTCTCCACAGGAAGCCCATCTGCCATGTGTTGTCTGAATTGTGCTACTGTCATACGTTTCTTCCCAACTCGTATGCTTCTTGCAACTTTTTGTTTCCTTCTATTTCATGCGGATCATTTACCCCTCCACAGAAAAGAGTTCCTGCAAGACGACTCTTTGGATAGCAGTCAATCCATCCTGTCAGTCCTGCTTCCACACGCTTTGGAACCTCCGGCTCATCTTCTGCCGCTGTGGTGAGAAGATAGACTTCACGGAACTTATAGTCCAGAGAATACATCGCATTCATGCGGTCAATAAGAGTTTTCATCTGTCCGCTCATTTCATAATAATATACAGGTGTTGCCCACACAACGACTTCAGCCTCAAGCACCTTGCTCATCATATCATTTACATTATCCTTGATGATACACTTCTTCAGTTTCTGGCAAGCCATACATCCCTTACAGAATTGTATGTCTTTTCCGACAAGTGAAATCTTCTCCACCTCATTGCCCGCTGAAGTTGCTCCTTCAATAAATTTATCAGCAAGAGCATCACTATTTGAATTTCTCCGGAGGCTTGTTGATATTACTACTATTTTCTTCATATCTATTTGGTTTTATTAATTAGAATATTTGGATTCTTTATACGAAATACATGTGAATGCAAACATACAGAAATTTCACGGTTCTATCATTATAAGAATTACTGAAAAGTTTAACACTTTTACAGAAAAAGGACATGTCGTAGTCCGATTACCGAAATACGACATGCCCTTTTACCTATTATATATGCGACGAATTAGAAATCCGCTGTTTTAGGAGTACGTGGGAACGGTATTACATCGCGTATGTTCTGCATACCGGTAACAAAAAGGATAAGACGCTCAAAACCGAGTCCGAATCCTCCATGAGGACAAGTTCCAAACTTACGTGTATCAAGATACCACCACATGTCTTTCATCGGGATATTCATTTCTTCAATACGCGCCATAAGCTTGTCGTAGTTCTCTTCACGCACGGAACCGCCTATGATTTCACCGATTTGAGGGAACAAGACGTCTGTACCCTGTACAGTCTTTCCGTCCTCGTTCATCTTCATATAGAAAGCCTTTATATCCTTCGGATAGTCCGTAAGGATAACCGGCTTGTTGAAATGCTCCTCTACAAGATAACGCTCATGCTCACTTGCAAAGTCACATCCCCAATAAACAGGGAATTCAAACTTATGACCGCCGGCAATGGCTTCTTCCAGAATCTTGACTGCCTCAGTATATGTCAGTCGGACAAAATCTGTATTTACCACAGCCTTCAGACGCTCGATAAGACCTTTGTCAATCATCTTATTGAGGAATTCAAGGTCGTCTTGACAGTTGTCCAAAGCCCACTTCACACAATACTTTATGAAGTCCTCTTCCAAATCCATAAGGTCGTCCAAATCAATGAACGCAACCTCCGGTTCTATCATCCAGAACTCAGCAAGGTGACGAGGTGTATTGGAGTTTTCAGCACGGAATGTCGGACCGAAAGTATAAATCTGTCCTAACGACGTAGCACCAAGTTCGCCTTCAAGCTGACCGCTTACAGTAAGCGAAGTTGTCTTGCCGAAGAAATCGTCATCGTAGATGATGCTGCCGTTCTCGTCTTTCTTCAAATCATACAGGTTCTTTGTCGTAACCTGAAACATCTGTCCGGCACCTTCACAGTCACTTGCTGTAATGATAGGTGTATGGAAATAGAAGAATCCGCGCTCATGAAAGAACTGATGAATAGCTATTGCCATGTTGTGACGAATGCGGAACACTGCGCCAAACGTATTTGTACGGAGACGCATGTGCGCATGTTGGCGCATATATTCAAAACTCTGTCCCTTCTTCTGCATTGGGAAATCGGCAGGACATGTTCCAAGAACCTCAATCTCAAGAGCCTGTATTTCCACATTCTGTCCGGAACCGATACTTTGTACCATTTCGCCGTTGACACTCAGACATGCACCGGTAGTTATAAGTTTAATCATTTCCGGGTCAAACTTCTCTACGTCAGCCACAATCTGAACATTCTTTATTGTTGAACCGTCATTCAAAGCAATGAAATTGACGGCCTTAGAGCCTCGCTTTGTACGAACCCACCCCTTCACATTGACTTTGGTTCCATAGTCTTCACGCTGAAGAAGCTCAACAATCCTTGTCCTTCTGATTGATTCCATAATTGTGTTTGTTGTTATTGTTCCATAAAAACACAAAGGTCACAGAAAGGTCTAAAGTGATTGCTTCTTACCTTCTGTGAACTTTGCATATCCATACTAATCTTTATTTATTATTCAAAACTTCCCATGTGCAACATTGCCACTTCCTTCTCTGAGAGGAAACGCCAGTCGCCACGTTTAAGTCCCTTCTTGGTAAGTCCTGCAAACATCACTCGGTCAAGTTTGGTCACACGATAGCCAAGAGACTCAAATATACGGCGAACAATTCTGTTCTTTCCGGAATGGATTTCAATGCCAACCTGTTTCTTGTCCGTATCGGAAGCATAGCTGATGGCATCTGCATGTACCTCACCGTCTTCCAGTGTAATACCGTCGGCAATCTGCTGAAGGTCGGAAGCTGCCACATTCTTATCGAGGAAGACATGATAAATCTTCTTCTTCAAGAACTTAGGGTGCGTAAGCTTTGAAGCAAGTTCGCCGTCATTGGTGAACAGGAGAACACCGGTAGTGTTGCGGTCGAGTCGTCCAACCGGATATATACGCTCACGGCAACAGTTTTTGATAAGATCCATGACTGTCTTGCGTGCCTTCGGGTCGTCAGAAGTCGTGATGTAATCCTTCGGCTTGTTGAGCAACACATACACTTTCTTCTCTATGCTGACAAGCTGGTCGTGGAAATGTACAGTGTCCGTGCGCTGAACTTTTGTTCCAAGTTCAGACACAACCTCTCCATTCACACGTACCACACCTGCTTGGATGAACTCATCAGCCTCACGACGAGAGCATACACCTGCATTGGCAAGATACTTGTTCAGACGTATTGGTGCATTAGGGTCTTCAAGATACTCCTTGTATTCTATGCGTTTCTTCTGGCTGTATTTTGCATTTGGATCATAATCAGGAGTGTGCTGACGATACCCGCCACGCTGTCCGCCGTTTGGACGCTGGTTGTTATATCCTCCGCGCTGGTTGTATCCTCCGCGCTGCTGGTTATATCCACCGTTGCCATAGCCTCCTCCGTTATTATTGTATCCGCCGCGGTTGTAACCACCCTGCTGCGGACCACGATTATATCCGTTGTTGTTATTGTAGCCTCCTCCTTGGTTTCCGGAACGATAGTTGTTATGGTTATTGTAGTTAGGGCGGTTATAATTGTTGCGCTCCTGACCGTCATAGCCATATCCGCGAGACTCTCTGTTGTTGTATTGACGAGGAGTATAGTTCCCCTGTCTGCGGTTGTCTTCTTCCCCCATTGAGAATCCCTGTGGGCGGAAGCCGCGCTCGTTTGACACACCGTTGCTGCTGTATGCCGCACGCTCTGAGACGTTGAAACGCGGACGTCGCGGACGATCTGCACCACCACGGTTGCCATAAGGCTGTCTGTCGCTCTGGTAGATCTGACGCGACATGCCATATTTGTTTTCACGGTTGTAGTTTGTTTTGTAGCCCTCGCGGCTGCCATAATTCTCTGACTTGTTTTCAGAGCTGTTGTCGGCAGGTTTGTTCTGCCATTCTTCCATTTCGTTCATCTTTTTATTCTTTAATTATTGTTGCACCATCCGTCACGGATGATGAAGTTATTCTTTTCTTCCGGTTAAATACCCGTATAGCTGTGTGGAGTTATCTTGCGCAGTTCCTCCTTCACGCTCTCACTAACATCCAAACCGTCGATAAAGTTCGATATGCTTTCTGACGTGATTGCAGAATTGGTACGTGTGAGAGCCTTCAGAGCCTCGTAAGGATGCGGGAATGCCTCGCGGCGAAGAACCGTCTGAATGGCTTCGGCGTACACAGCCCAGCAGTTGTCAAGGTCTCTGTTTATGGCATCTGTGTTCAGAAGGAGCTTGCGCAAGCCCTTCAATGTGCTCTGTATCGAAATCAATGTATGTCCCATCGGCACACCCACATTCCTAAGCACTGTGGAGTCTGTCAGGTCACGCTGCAAACGCGAAACAGGCAGTTTTGTGCTGAGATGCTGCAATATGGCATTGGCAATTCCGAGATTGCCTTCCGAGTTCTCGAAGTCTATAGGATTGACCTTGTGCGGCATGGCACTCGAACCTACCTCTCCGACCTTTATCTTCTGCTTGAAATACTCCATCGACACATACATCCAGAAGTCGCGGTCGAGGTCTATGATGATTGTGTTTATTCGCTTCATGGCATCGAATATGCTGCCAAGATGGTCATAGTTGCTGATTTGTGTAGTCCATTGCTCGCGCTCAAGCCCCAGCTTCTCGCTGACAAACTTGTTGCCGAACTCCTTCCAGTCGTATTCAGGGTATGCCACATGATGTGCATTATAATTACCGGTTGCGCCTCCGAACTTGGCTGTAATCTTACACTGCTTCAACAGCATAAGCTGCTCTTTCAAACGATAGACATACACCATCACTTCTTTCCCCAGACGTGTAGGTGATGCCGGCTGACCGTGTGTCTTGGCAAGCATAGGTATTTCTTTCCATTCGTCCGCATACTCCTGAAGCTGAGCGATGAGTTCCTCCACCTGAGGGTAATACACTTCTTCAAGAGCTTCCTTTATGGACAAAGGAACACTCGTGTTGTTAATGTCCTGACTGGTAAGACCAAAATGGATAAATTCCTTATATTTGTCGAAGTTGCCGATTTCGTCAAGTTTCTCCTTGATAAAATACTCCACAGCCTTCACATCGTGGTTCGTCACTTTTTCTATATCCTTGACACGCTGTGCATCCTCTTCTGTAAAATTACGGTAAATGTCTCTGAGCTTTTCAAAAAGGCTGTTGTCAAACGACTCCAGCTGCGGCAAAGGCAATTCGCAAAGAGTGATGAAATATTCAATCTCCACTCTAACGCGATACTTTATCAAAGCATATTCAGAGAAATAGGAAGCAAGGCTTTCTGTCTTACTTCTGTATCGGCCGTCAATTGGCGACACGGCTGTCAAAACATCAAGTTTCATATATTTTATTGCAGTTATTTTTTTACCTATTTATAAAACAATCAATGATTACTGATTCTCCAAAGTTCGCAACAGACTCACTTCACAGCAGTCACTATATCATTCATTTTTAGTGTAAATCCATTTATTCAAGGGACAAATATAGACTATTTTTCTGACTTACAGACGGAAAGAGCGTTTTTTTTACTCTTTTTTGTCCATTACATGAGGAATACGAAAAGCTGTATATAGCTCAAACACCACAAACACAGTGAAAAGGACAATCCATGAGGAACGGCCGACAAAGATTCCCGCATAGAATCCCGGGGTCATATTCATCACTAAAGCCGAAAAAAGAAGCACCACGTTTCCGAACATGCGCTGCCTGTAAAGCCTTCTCAACACAAGGTTGGAGGTCTTGTCGTGTGTCGGACCGGCAGAAGGCAATGTGTATTTATAATCAATGGAGAATCTCCCTATGGCAAACAAGGTAGCCCCAAGAGCATAAACATAGTTCACCCATTCCCACTTTGCCATCCATGCGGCAGCACCTGCCAAGACGAGGATTTCTCCGGCAATCGCGATGAAGCTGTAAAGTTTCTCTCTCTTATCCATAAAAACATCTGTTTACAATCGTTACACTCGGCAGACTGAAGTCATTCGTCTTTTACCACGTAAATATCTTCATCTTCCGTTTTCATATAATACAACTCGCGCGCCACCTCCTTGATTGCTTCCGGGTCGCTTTTCAACCTGTTAAGCGTCTCCTTATCGTTTTCAAAAATGCGGTTGTATTCGTCAATCTCGTTTTTCAGTCGGCTGATTTCCTTTTTCTGCTCATAGCGGTTAATCAAGCTGTTGTCACCGACAAAGAATATCAGCCATGCAAAAACCCTCACGGTAAGGATGTACTTGTACTTAAATATGAAACTAATGATTTTTCTCATAAATCTGATTGTTTGCAATCATTCTTCCGAACCCCTTCCCTACACAACATGCAGAATGGAAGTTACTGCATTCAATTCCTGTTTTTGTAACAATTGTCGCAAGAGAGGATATTCCTTTGCAAAAGTAGCCATTTTTATCATCTAAGCAAAGAAAAAATCTAAAATTAAGTAGCGTTTTTATTATTGTTACAAGCATAGTGACAAGGTCCCATAAAATTTTTTTGACATCGCTTTTTCAAGGGGTGTTCGATTTTGACAAAATGACAGCATATTCAGTGGTTTTCGATTCTAAATTGACGGTTATGTGTTGAAATACTTACTTTTTGATTTTACCAAATGTTAAAATCCTAAGCCCTCTGGCACGCGTCAAAATGAAGCGTGCCGAACT
>JAJPZU010000170.1 GCA_021204165.1 Prevotellaceae bacterium | reverse complement strand
AAAACGGCTCCAAGTGTTAAATTTTCATTTTGGGCGAAAATATCATTTTGTCAAAATGGCGGAGGCTATTTTACCGGTATTTTTTAATTGTTTTTAATGGATATATTCAACAGAGTCTTCCTTTGCTGTTATGCCATGACATTTGTCACAAGCTCCAAACGGTTGGAGGAATCTTCTGTTTGCATAGTCGCTAAAAAAAACGAAATAGAAAATAGCTACACATATTGTTATTGCAGATGTTTCTAAAACAAGGCTTCTGAGCATCCTGCTATTTCTGAGCCGGATTATACTTACAGGTCTTTACACATTATTATATATATGTCTGCATAAAAACAGAATGAGATTAAGGAAGTATCTCTTGCCGATAGAGCCTTTTGTTCATGTCTTTTTGTAACTTCGAGTAAGCATTACGAAATTTTTATCTGAAAAAAGCTTAAAAAACTGCACACGAGAATACGCTCTGTGCAGAACTCGGGCAATTTGTATCTTATTTTATGCGCATATATGGACTATTTTGTTACCTTTGCGCAGAATTTCTTATAAAACAATTCATTAACAACATTAAAAAATTAAAATTATGTCTGAAATTGAATCAAGAGTAAAATCTATTATCGTTGATAAACTCGGTGTTGACGAAGCAGAAGTAAAACCAGAAGCAAGCTTCACAAATGACCTTGGTGCTGACTCTCTCGATACAGTAGAGCTTATCATGGAATTTGAAAAGGCATTCGGTATCAACATTCCTGACGATCAGGCTGAGAAAATCAGCACAGTAGGTGATGCGATTGCTTATATCGAGGCTAACGCATAAATTCTCCTTATTAAAAGTTTAAAGTTTAAGGTCGGAACGCGTTTTTTCCGATACATGTTCAGGTAACCAAAGGATTTATGCTATCGGGCTGATTCGGCATTAAACTTTAAACTTTCAACTTCCAACTAAATAAAGATTTATGGAATTAAAAAGAGTAGTTGTAACAGGTATTGGTGCTATTACTCCGCTTGGTCTTACAGCCGAGGAGTCTTGGGAAAATCTCAAGAAGGGTGTGAGTGGTGCCGCTCCTATTACTCATTTCGATGCTTCACAGTTTAAGACACAATTTGCATGTGAAGTAAAAGGGTTCAAGGCGGCAGATTATATCGACCGCAAGGAAATGCGCAAGATGGACCTTTACACTCAGTATGCAATTGCTGCTGCCAAGATGGCTATCGCTGATTCTGCGATGGACATGGAGACAGTGGACAAGGAAAACATCGGAGTTGTGCTTGGTGTTGGCATCGGTGGTATCCATACTTTCGAGGAGGAAGCAGGAAATTATGCTGTCAACGGTCCACAGCTCGGTCCTAAGTATAATCCTTTCTTTATTCCAAAGATGATAGCCGACATCGCTGCCGGACATATCTCTATTGAATATGGTTTCCACGGACCAAACTACACAACCACTTCTGCATGTGCTTCTTCTTCCAATGCTCTTGCCGATGCTTTCAACCTCATCCGTCTTGGAAAGGCGAGTGCGATTGTGACCGGCGGTGCTGAGGCAGCAATCTGGCCTGCGGGTGTCGGCGGTTTCAATGCAATGAAGGCATTATCTACCCGCAACGACTCTCCGGAGACAGCAAGCCGTCCTTTCAGTGCAAGTCGTGACGGATTTGTGATGGGCGAAGGTGCAGGCATTCTTGTTCTTGAAGAGCTTGAACATGCGAAGGCTCGTGGTGCTAAGATTTATGCAGAGATGGCCGGTGCCGGTATGTCTGCCGATGCTTATCACATTACAGCTTCACATCCGGAAGGACTTGGTGCAAAGCTTGTGATGGAGCGTGCTCTTGCTGATGCAGAAATGAAGCCTGAGGACATTGACTACATCAATGTACACGGTACTTCTACTCACGTAGGAGACATTTCGGAGGCAAAGGCTATCAAAGATGTATTTGGAGAAAGTGCGTACAAACTGAACATTAGTTCTACAAAGTCCATGACAGGACACCTTCTCGGTGCTGCCGGAGCTGTAGAGGCTATGATTAGTGTGCTTTCCGTACAGAACAATATTGTTCCGCCTACAATCAACCATGACCCTGAAGACAAGGATGAGGAGATAGACTACAGCCTCAATTACACCTTCAACAAGGCTCAGGAGCGTGAAGTTCGTGCTGCTCTCAGCAACACATTCGGTTTTGGCGGTCACAATGCTTGTGTGATTTTCAAGAAATACAAATAAGAGTTTGATTCTTTCGGCTTGGAAGTGCGGCGGAAGCCTTTGGTCTGACTGTCGTCCGGCAAAGGCAGATTGTTCTATGTACGTGTCGTGGCTTCTGTGCCATAGGATTGGACATTAAAATTATTTACTCTGTGTTTCAAAGAATTATAGATAGAATTAGGCTCTTTTTCCGTAAAGAAAAGGAGCCTTTTTTGCGGCTTCATCGGATTCTTGGGTTTTATCCTCATAACATACGGATATATCAGCAGGCATTGCGACACAAGTCTGCTTCATCAATGGGCGGACCTCATGTAAACAATGAGCGTCTGGAGTTTCTTGGTGATGCAGTTTTGGGTGCTGTGGTAGCTGATATACTTTTCCGCCATTACGGTAATAAGCAAGAGGGCTATCTGACCACCTTGCGCAGCAAACTGGTGAAACGTGAGACGCTCAATCAGCTTGCCGTGCAGATTGGACTTGACAAGTTGGTCTTGTGCAGTGACAGTGTGGCTCCGGGACACCATAACCATATCAACGGAAATGCTTTTGAAGCCTTTTTCGGTGCGATATACCTTGACCGCGGATACGATTATTGTATGAAGTTCATGAAGGAGCGTACCTTCCAACACTATATAAATATAGAGAATGTGGCCAAGCGAGAGGAGAATTTTAAGAGCAAGCTCATTGAGTGGTGTCAGAAGTATCAGCTTACTTTCAATTTCGAGATAACTTCGGAGAGATATGAGGCGGATAGCTCTACACCCATATTCTGCTCAGAAGCGAAGGTGGAAGACACTGTGTGCGGCAAGGGTGAAGGTTTCTCAAAGAAAGAGAGCCATCAGAATGCGGCACGGGAGGCTGTAATGCTTATCCGCAAGGACACAAATCTCGTGAAAAAGCTGCTGGCTCTTCGTGAGAACCGCATCAATCAGGCTGCGGAAATTGAAGAAACGGAAAACGTTCCGCAGCAACTCGTACCGTGTGAGGCGGAATGAACTTTCTTGCGGCTGAGACATGCCGGAAATGAAAGTGGCTATGGAGAGAGCCGTATAGAAAAGAGTGGCAGTCCAAAAGTCCGGAACAGAACTTTTGGACTGCATTTTGTTTTTCAGCCTTTTCCTGTTGTCCGGTATCGTTGTGCCCCGCCTCGGAAAAAGGCTGCCTCGGCCTCATTTTTGTGCTTTGGGGCTGGAACAGATGTAACTTTTTCGTGCGATGATACATTTATATACATACTTGTTACATGCGCGCCTACTGATAATTAGGCATTTGTCTATTTTTGCAGTGAAATCAGTTGCCTATAGCTGTGGCGGCAGAAGCATATAGCTATTGTGGCAGAAAAGACACGATTAAGACGTATAACTCTAAAATAAAACAACCACTTAACCTTTTTAGAGTCTCTTCTTGAATGTCCCTGTTGTGCAGACGGCTTGCCGTTGATACAGATTCCTCGTGATTCTGTATGCAGAGGGCATTCAAGAAGTTACGGGGAAACGTCCGAAAATTTATGGAAAACGTTCAAGAAATTACAATGAAAACCAATACTAATAATAGCATATATTATGAAAAGATTCGATGATTTAGCCAAAATGTTTTCCGCAGCATTTGTGGCGGCTCTTTTGCCGGCAACGTTGTCTGCCCAGTCATGCACTTGGGTAAGCAGTACGGAAGGCAACACATGGCAGAGTGCCAAGGTGTCTCTTCAGTCGGCTGCACAACAAACTCCTCTCTGGGAGTTGAACGGCAGTGAAGACGGTACTATCTTCAAGGCATGGGGAGTTACATTCAATGAACTTGATTGGGACGCTCTCTGTGAACTGACTCGTGACGAGCAGGATGACATTCTCGACAAAGTATTCTCGCCGGCAGGAGACCTCAACATTACACTTGGACGCGTTTCCATGAATGCCAATGACTATGCACGCTCATGGTACAGTTGCGATGAGGTGGAGGGAGATTTCCGTCTGAAGTATTTCAATATCGAACGCGACAAGAAGGCGGTTATTCCGTTTATACGTGCCGCACAGAAATACAATCCGGACCTTACATTCTGGATTTCTCCGTGGAGTCCTCCTTCATGGATGAAGATAAACAAACACTATGCTGTTCAGAGCAGTAAATTCAATGACCTTGACCCAAGATGCGACTTCCTTCTCTTTGAAGACGGCGACCGCTCTGAGAATGAGATGGCCAATCCTGACAAGAACTTGTTTCCGCGCCGTCTGACAGTGAATGACTTCTTTATTCAGGAGCCGCGTTATCTGCAAGCATACGCGAACTACTTCTGCAAGTCCATAGATGCCTACAAGGAACAAGGCATACCTGTCACCAGAGTGATGTATCAGAACGAGGCATACAGCTATACTCCGTATCCGGGTTGTGCATGGACTGCCGAAGGGACAATCCGCTTCAATATGGAATATCTCGCTCCGACCCTGAAAGAAAAGCATCCTGAAGTGGAACTCTATATGGGTACTTTCAATACAAACAGATATGATCATGTGTCGCAGATTCTTTCCGACCCGCGAATGCCTGCAAACATCAAGGGGGTAGGATTCCAGTGGGAAGGACGTCAGATTCTGGCGCGCATCCGCAAGGAACATCCCGACTACAGCTATATGTGCAGCGAGAGTGAATGCGGATGGGGCTCTTTCGATTGGAAGGGAGCGGAACACACCTTTGAACTTATCAACCATTATTTGGGCAATGGCTGCAATGAATATAATTTCTGGAATATGATATTGTGCGATAACGGTGAGAGCCCGTGGGGATGGCGACAGAACGCACTCATCAGAGTCGATTCAAAATCGCGTACAGCCACTTTCACTCCGGAGTATTATGCTGCCAAACACTATTGCCATTTTGTGGTTAAAGGTTCTAAAGTGATAGGCTATGTTCCGGCAGGTAAGGAGAACACTCCTGTGCTTGTTGTCAAATCTCCGCAAGACAAGTTGGTGGTTATAGCCGGAAACTTGAACGATGCCGCCCGTAAAATTACGCTTAAATTGGGCAAGCGTTATCTGAATGCAGAATTGAAACCGCACTCTTTCAATACTTTCTGTGTGAAATAAATATCTCGATGTTAAAATAAGAAGCGGACGGACTGTAGCAAGCAAGTGGCTTGTCAGCCCGTCCGTTTTTCATGAGCGGCTATTTAAGGAATGTGGGCGGTTATTTAAGGAAAGTTGTGTCACTGTTATTTGGAGTACACAAACTCTTTCCTGCCCTCATAACTGTTGATATGAAAAACAATCGTGTCCATATCCGAATAACTGTGTATCGGCATACTTATATAAGCCTTCTCAGTGTATGACTCCGGGTCATGCTCCGGACGAAGATGGAGCAGGCTCAGAAATACAGATGTTTTGCCTGTGCGGCTCACCGTGATACTGTCTTCGCAGAAAGCAAATGAGTGAGTGGCTACATTGGTCGTGAGTATTCCCAGATACATATTTATGTAGTTTCCTCCCTTCCATACACTTGTAACCTTCACCGGGTCTTGAGGAAGTGCGCTGAATGCGGAACGTTTCTTCGGGTTCTCGGAGAACACATGCCTCAGGCTGTAAACATGGATTGCCGGATATGCGGTCGTAGTGCCGTTGCCGGGCATGTCCTGTTGCATGATTTCATAAGTGCAGAGACAGCGGATTGTGGAATCCGCACTGTTTGTCTGTGTCCGCGAATCCGGTTCATAGACATTTCCGTTGTCTGTGCGTATGCTTGCAATCACTCCCTTGCCGTCAGTGATGGCATCGACGAAGCTTGTGGTGACAGAAGGATAGGATGTGTCTTCCGAACATCCGGTGAGAAAATATCCGGCGAAGACGCATCCGGTGATAGAAATGGCATGATACAGCAGTCCTCTCTTACTTGTTTGTGGCAGCTTCATGATTGAAAACAGGATTTGCATACATCAACCACATTTGCCGGCGCAGGTATTCTTCGTCTTTGTTGGGCAGGTTTATCATTCCCATTTTTTTCTCGATATAAGCATTGAACCGCATACGCTCCTCTTCCGTATAGTGTGAGGCAAAAGGACGTTGCTCTTGGAAATGACAGGCTTTCCCGTCAGACGGATAACACTCTATGAAATTGTCCGCCGCCACATAGTTGCCTGCATACAACATATAGTTAGAGTGGATTTCATGGTCGATATGTTCTGCCACAATGGTGAAAATCTCCGTTTTCGACATCTCCGGATTGAGAGTGTCAAGCCATTCGTTTATACATGGAGCCGCATGGTAGTGTATATGCCCCTTGTATCCGAATATTCCCGTCTGCATGTTGTCGAGGTCATCTTGTTTGCTTTTCTTGAATCCCGGAATATCCCGCTTGTTCTGAAACTCCATAGCTTTCAGATAGTCGCACGGGTCATACTCGTATGAAATGGACAACGGCACGATATTCAGGTCTTTCAGCCGGTTGATGACAGAACCTTCGCCACCCATTGCCAACATTTTAAGTACGCTCTCCTGTGTGCGGTCATCTGAATCCTTTGCGCGCCCTTCCCGTTGTGCAATCCATATATTCTCGTTCTTCTCATTGATTGCATAATGTATGTATCTCGACATCTTGCCCGAGGCCGCCAGCATCTGTCGCATGGTCAGCGCGCGCTGTACGATGAACGATTTGTTTGTCCTTACAAAATCCTTTATCCACGGATGGATAAGCAGGTTGTCGCCAATGGCAATCTCCACCGTGTTCATGTCATTGTCAATGAGGGCACAGCACAGAAACACGGAATCGAGTACGATGTCGCGATGGTTGGATATGAATGTGTAAGATTTCCCGTTCTCACAATCTATGGAAGAGAAGTCTGCCTCCATGCCGGTACTTGCTTCTGCAATCAGTTTTTTCAGTGCCGGATAGACACACCGCTTCTGAAGTTCGAGCGCAGTAGAGCAGCTACGTATGGTCTGTGCTATAGCCTCAAACGGAACCCCTTTATAAACAATGGATAAAGCATTCTTAAAATTCGGGTCGGCAAGCAACTTCTCGTAAACTTCCGGAAGCTCCTCACTTGTATAAGGACGTATGTCGTCAAATTCGTGAATGTCTGTCATATTTTTCCTGTATTTTTTGCGAATATATGAAAAAATAGATGAAACTTGTTCATGCTTCCGCTGATTTTTGCGGAGAAACTTCTTCTCCGAATCATTCCGGAGGCTCAACATTGCTTTTCCGTCATGTATTTCCAGTATCTTACAGGCATGTCCTTCTTGTGCTTCTTGGGGTTGAGACGTTCCTTTATGCAGATGGCCTTGAAATAGGTTCTCCACAGTTCCTGAAACAGTTTGTCGTTGTCGGCAAGCAGGTCTTCATGCAATTTCCCGTTGCTGAGGTCAAACGGCAGAGCCTCGTCTTCCGCAAATTCAACACGGATGGGACGGTTCTCGGGGGTTCCGTCAAAAAAATATCCGTACAGTCTCCGGGCATCAAAAATAAGCCAAGGCTGGTCGGCGAATCTGTCATGAAAATGGGGAATTATCAGCGGAAGCACATCATGGTCCGGTCGGATGACCCCGAGATAAGTTCCGTCTTTTGTCTTCTGGAAACGCAGAAACTGCATCATGCGCAGACGCTCGAACCATACTTTTCTTGACATCTTCGTTACGGCAAGCACATCCGCGTCGGTGAAGCAGGTCTCTATGCTCTGTGCCGACTTTACAGCTTTGCATACATATCGGAACAGGGGCATATATATCCCTGTTCTCCGACAGCCAGCAGACAGTCAGGCTACCGGCCGCCTGTTTTGACAGTTTCTTTTCCAAGGCCTTCCACACCCGTTCTGCTTTCTTATCGTCTGTGACAACCGTGTGAACCGTCTCGCAGAACAGAGGCAGAGGTTCATTCTCGGCGGCAAGTTCTTCCGGAAATTCGTGTCGCGCGAAAGCATCGAACACCGCGGTCAGAAGTCCGTCGAAAGTACAGTCGAAGATGAAGACATTCATATAAGTTCCTTTTGTGATTTTGTGTGGCAAATATACTATTATTCTTTCAGTACAGATAAATATTCCGGACGAATAGATTCAGGACTAACATTTGCATACCTCGATTTTTTTGACGAATATTGCAGCGTTTTGAGACCATTGCATCAAAAATCTGCAACTTATTGTCTTCATTTTGGTAGTAAATATGATAAAACAAAATAACATGATGAAAAAAACTTTTCTTTTGGCAGTTTCATTAGGAATGGCTGCCATTGCCCATGCCGATACGATTGATGTCGTGAAATATCGGTAGGCCGGCCCTTACGCGGTGCAGTCGCCTCTGATGGTTGACAGTGTGGATGTCAATTCCGGAACGTATGGTTCCGAGTCATTGCTTGACAGCCGCATCTCCCTGTCGTTGGTGGAGCACGGAGAACTGAAAGAAGGCAGGCTTTTGCCCGGATGCGAAGAGGGATATGCCATCCACCTGCTTGGGTTTTCAATAAAGAACGATGCCTATACCACGGCCACCGTACATGTGGATGGGGTCAGGAAATACAGGCTGTATGTAGATGGAGTCAAGCAAAGCGGGGGCGATGTGGTTCTCGAACCGGCGGTGCATGAAGTGGTGGTCAAATATCTGAGTGAGGGCGGAACCGGAGACTCTCTGACGTTGAGTGTCGAGACGGAAAAGAGCGGTATTCTGTCTGTCTTTGCCGACAAGAGAAAGCGTCTCTATACTCTGGGCGATGCCATGAAAGGCAAGCATTGTGCAGGAGTGTCGCCTTCTCCCGACGGCAAATATCTTCTTCTGACTTATTATTCTTTGCGCAACGGAGGCAAATACGAATATGCCTATGTGGTGAAGGAAGCAGCCACAGGGCGCGTGGTCGATGAGCGCAAGGACATTCTGACTTGGATGCCCCGCACGAATAAGTATTATTATCGTCAGACCGATCTCAACGGAGGTAGCAGGCTTGTGGCTGTCAATCCGCGTACACGCGAGGAGACCGTTCTTGCAGAGAACTTCCCTTCCGGACGTTTCAGTTTTTCCCCGACAGAAGATTTCGTGATTTTCTCAATGGAAGATGAAGGGCCGAAAGAGAAGAAAGAAATATACGAAGTGATTGAGCCGGAGGACAGGCAGCGCGGATGGCGCAACAGGAACAAGCTCATGCGCTATGACTTGAAGACCGGCTTGATGAGCCAGCTCACCTATGGTTTCCATAATGTCTTCCTTTCCGACATTTCAGCAGACGGGAAGTACATGCTTGTCATGAAGTCGGAAAGCCGTCTGACGGAGCGTCCTACCACCGTGCTCTCTTTGTACAGGGTAGATTTGCAGACCCTCCGCGCCGACACATTGGTGTCGAAAGACGGATTCATGTCTTCAGCAGCCTTTTCTCCCGATGCGAAACAGGTGGTGCTGTGCGGTTCACCGGAAGCATTCGGCGGCATAGGCAAGAATGTGAAGGAAGGACAGATTCCGAGCATGATAGACAACCAGATGTATGTCATGGACATAGAATCGCGACAGATACGTCCGCTCACGAAATACTTCAATCCGAGTGTGCAGAATGTCCGTTGGAACAAGGCTGACAATATGATTTATTTCAACGCGGAAGACAAGGACTGTATCAATCTGTTCCGTGTGAATCCTGCGAAAGGCGGAATCAGCAAGATTGAGGTGCCGGAAGAGATGGTCTTGGGATTCGATGTCGCGGATGCCGCTCCGTTGCTTACTTTCTACGGGCAGAGCGCGTCCAATTCAGACCGCATTTATGCCTTGAGCACGAAGAACTTGAAGCCTGCTCTTGTGGATGATTTGAGCAAGGAGATTCTGAAAGACATAGAACTGGGCGAGTGCCGTCCGTGGACTTATATCAACGATAAGGGCGATTCGATATGCTGCCGCTATTATATGCCGTCCGGTGCGACAGAAACCGGCAAACTGCCGATGATTGTGAATTATTATGGCGGTTGCAGTCCGACAAGCCGCTATTTTGAAAGCCGTTATCCGCATCACGCATACGCGGCTCTCGGCTATGTGGTACTGGTCATTAACCCAAGCGGAGCCACCGGATTCGGACAGGAGTTCTCCGCGCGCCATGTGAACACCGCCGGCGAAGGTGTGGCGGAGGATATCATCGGAGCTACGGCACAGTTCTGCAAGGAACATGCTTTTGTCGATGACAAGAAGATTGGATGTATCGGGGCAAGCTACGGCGGATTCATGACACAATATCTTCAGACACGTACCGACATGTTCGCTGCGGCGATTTCTCATGCCGGAATCAGCGACCATACAAGCTACTGGGGCGAGGGCTACTGGGGCTACAGCTACAGCGAGGTTTCCATGGCGGGCAGTTATCCGTGGACGGACAAGAAACTGTATGTGGACCAGAGTCCGCTCTTCAATGCCGACAAGATACACACTCCTTTGCTCTTCCTGCATGGTTCTGCCGATGTCAATGTGCCTGTGGGAGAGAGCATTCAGATGTACACGGCACTGAAACTGCTCGGACGGGAAACGGCTCTCGTGGTGGTGGATGGGCAAGACCACCACATCAATGACTACAACAAACGCATCTTGTGGCAGAACACGATTTATGCGTGGTTTGCCAAATGGCTGAAAGGTGATTCTACTTGGTGGAATGCCATCTATAAGCCGAAGAGCCTGTAGTGTAGAGGCTGATAAGCAACAAGGGGCTGTCAAAAACCCGCCCGACTGCTGTGAATGAAAAAAGCTGCAAGTTCATTCATGGCAGTCGGGCGGGTGTTTTTTTGAACGGTCTTGCTATGTTTTCGGTACAACAGAACCTCATGGACAACCAATACTGATGGGCACAAATTCCTCCCCGCTAAACATCCTCTAAAAACTCCCCATAACAAAATTTTTTATATACATTTTTTAAGAATTTTATTTTCTGACAAAAT
>JAJPZU010000145.1 GCA_021204165.1 Prevotellaceae bacterium | reverse complement strand
TTCAAATTTAAATTATTATTATTAAATAGATATCATTTTTTCAGATAATAATTTTTTTAAAAAATATATATAAAAAATTTTTTTATGGGGGGGGGAAGTTAAAAGCAATTTAGTGGTTGTCTTCGACAGATTCCTCTGTGGTCAATATACCAATTTTACACGTGAGAAGTCTGTCGAGAACACATGTCTCATGAGTCACATGACGATAGGAATCCGAAATTTCTGTCCTGCAATGAAAATGTAACAAACCTGAAATAAATATGAAAAACGGGTGCTTTATTTTTGCGGCGAATATAAAACGACAACGATGAAATTGAGATTTATATTAGTTCTGTGCTTGCTTGTATCGGTACATGTCCGGGCATGGGATTTGAAAGGAAGGATTCGGGACGCGCAAACAGGAGAAGAAATTATTGGAGCATCAATATTGGTAAAAGAAGAACCGGATAAAGGGGTTGTTACAGGACTGGACGGAAGTTTCACTCTTTCGGTTGACAGAAGCAAATACACATTGGTCTGTTCTTATGTGGGATACCAAAGAATGGATATTGAAGTGGATTCGAGCCGGAAAGAGATAGAAATCCCCTTGAAAAACAGTTGTGTGGAGCTGGCGGGTGTCACCGTTGTTGCCAAAAATTCGGGAAGGACGGAGGCGGGTGCCAGAGGCATAGAGAAAGAGGCGATGAACGTGATGAATGTCATGAGTGCCAAAGCCATTGAACTTTCGCCGGACATCACGGTCGGCAACGTGATTCAGCGCATGTCGGGAATCACTGTTGAGCGCAACAGCAGCGGCGAGGGGCAGTATGCCATTCTCCGCGGCATGGATAAAAGATACAACTATACGTTGGTGAACGGAGTGAAGATTCCGAGTCCGGACAATAAGAACCGCTTTGTCCCCTTGGACATATTTCCGTCGGAAATGCTGGATCGTCTGGAGGTGACAAAGTCATTGACCGCGAACATGGAAGGCGACGGCATCGGCGGTGCTGTGAACCTTGTCATGAAAGATGCGCCTTCTGCACGTCAATTTACGGTTAATGTATCTTCGGGCTACAATGCCATGTATTTCGACCGTGACTTCCAGTCGTTCAGGTATGGCGACATAGCAAAAAAGTCGCCGTATGAGGCGATGGGAAAACCGGAGAACTACAAGGTGACGAGCGAAGACTTCAATATGTCGAATCTGCATGTAAGCCGGAAAAAGCCTCTGCCGGACCTGACTGCCGGCATGTCCTACGGCGACCGTTTCTTCAGCGACAAGCTGGGGGTGATGCTGGCAGGTAGTTTCCTGAATACATACCGTGGCAAGGAGAGCCGGATTTACTATTTGCCGGGAACTGCCCACAACGGCATTGAGTATCGCAATTATTCGTCTCAGCAGACACGTATCGGTGCTCATCTGAAGCTGGACTATCAGTTCAGCCCCAACCATGAATTGATGTACTATACCGGATACATGGACATGAGAGAGGCGGAAGTGCGCGACGGCAAGGACGACAAGGAACGGCAGGTCCGCATGAAATGGAACCGCCAGTACATTGTCAATTCCACACTGAAAGGCGAGCACCGGTTTATGGATGACGGGTGTTTCCGTATGAATTGGTCGGTGGCATTCTCGAAGGCATACAGCGAGTCGCCCGACAATGCGGAAATATCCATGTTGGGGACGCACATCCAGACTTCGGGTGCTGCGATTCGACGCTGGGAGCACAATTCGGACAAGGATTTGGCGGGTTATCTGGATTTTTCTTACAGGCTGAGGCTGGACAATGACCACTTGTTCGATTTTTCTGCCGGTGGGATGTACCGCGATAAGAAACGCGACAGTTTCTTCAATGAATATACGTTTAATTCTGCCACGGGCAGCAAAGACCCTCAATATAAAGGGGAGGACTGGAACAATTTCGATGAGATTCTGCTGACTCCTCGCCCGTATGGTAACATCGGCGATCCGCTGAATTACGATGCGACTGAGAAAATCGGTGCGGGCTACGGCATGGTGAAATATACAAGAACGCGGCTGGAACTGATTGCCGGTATGCGCATGGAGCACACCAATCAGGGATATGTGCTGAAGTTCACCCGTGATGCAGCTCCTGAAGGCAGTCAGAAATATACGGATTTTCTGCCGAGTTTTCATGCCAAGTATTCCTTGCGCGAGAGTATGGATGTGCGTCTGTCGTATGCGCGTTCCATCAACCGCCCGAGTTTCTTTGAGATTGTTCCCTACACCATCATCAACGAGGACTATAAAGAAAAGGGCAATCCCGGTTTGAAGCATACGGTGGCGGACAATCTGGATGTGCGTTACGAAATATTCCCGCGCTCGTCCGAACAATTCATGGTCGGGCTGTTTTACAAGCGTCTGAGGAATCCGATTGAGTACGGACTGATTAACGAGGGTCAGGACACTTATTATATTCCGATGAATTTCGGCGATGCGAGCAACTTGGGTGTTGAAATTGACGTGATGAAGTATTTCAATTGGTTCGGCATCAAAGCCAACTATACATACACTCACTCTGAAATCACTACGGAGAAACGTATGATGAACGGTTCGGAAGTAATCTCAAAAAACAGTCTCGTCCGCTATTCGGTCAGGCGGCTCATGTGGCTAATCTTTCGCTCTTGTTCAAGGATACCAAGCGTGGCTGGGAAGGGCAGATAGCCGGAAGCTATACCGGAAAACGTCTGAGCGACATTTCCAACTGGTATGACGATGATGTGTGGGAAAACGGATATTTCCAGTTGGATGTTTCTGCCGAGAAGAGCTGGAAAAACGGGGTAAGTGTCTTTGCAAAAGCATCCAATCTGCTGGACACTCCGCTGCTCCGTTTCATTCAGAACGGTCCTCATACGGAAGGTGTTAGCTCAGAGCGGCATGACGGAAACGTGATTGAGCGTAAGGAATGGCACGGACAGTCGCTCATGGTGGGAGTGAGATATAAATTGTAGGACGCTATATAGAACATTTTTATTATAAAAAAACAATTAACAGACAGATTAAATTATGAGATTCAATTCTTTTTTAGTGAGCGTGGCCTTGATGTCGATGACACTGGTTGCTTGCAGTGACGATGATGATGCTGTGAACAAAGGTAATGGCCCGGAAGAGGGAGGCGGACAAAACACCGAAGAAACGGTGTCAGGCGATGTGGATGGTGTGTGGAAAGCAAACTCTGTCATTAAGGTGGCGGGGCATATCGTGGTGCCGGAAGGTAAGTCTCTGGTCATAGAAGAAGGTGTACAGGTTATTTTTAATGACAAAGGAGTGGGTGTCAACCATGTTCCAATTGAGTTTACGGTAAATGGAAATTTGTATTGCGAGGGCACGGCCGAACATCCGATATTGATGTCGGTGGCTGAGGCAGACCGCACCGACGCGAATATTTTTGCCGGTCTGTGGGGTGGCATTGTGGCTTCCGAATCCTGCCGGGAAATGCTGATTGATCATACAGTCATAGAATATACGGGCGGTCAAGTGGTTGAAGGGTCTCCGGCTGCGGCTAATGGGGTTTATACGGCGGGCGACGATGCTTATCCGCAGATCACCACCCATAATATCAATGGCAAGTATGTGATCACCAACTCTGTGCTGCGCAACGGATGGTCTGACGGTATCTATCTCATGGGAGGTAGCGCGATAATTGCCAACAATGTCTTTGCAGCCAATGGTTATGACGGTGCGGAAGCCGTGAACGTGAAAGCCGGATGTACCGTGGACGTGGCGGGGAATGTGATGTTCAGCCCGAACACAAACGGACTGAAGCTCTCCAGTTCCGGTCAGAGCGAGACTCGTTCTCAAGGAAAGGTGCAGGCATACAACAACACCATTGTCAATGCGGGATGGCGACGTGACGGCGAGAAGGGCGGTTGCGTGTATGCCGAAAAGAACGCTTTAGTCAACGTTGTTAATAACTTGATGGTAAACTGCAAGTTCAGGGCCATGACTCCGAATTATGCGAAACCGAATGATCCGGAAGAGGGCTACGACATAAATTCGGTTATCGACTACAACTACTACGCTTCGGGCAACCGGAGGAGTGACATCATTTTCAATGATGACAGCGGGGTGGCTTATTCATGGGAAGGCTATAATTACGCTCATAAGAACTATTATACGGATGTGGTTGATGCTCACAGTGTGATTGCTACTGAGAATGAACCGAAAGACCCGATGTTTGTTAATTTCAACATCAATGGTGTGGGACTGACTGATTATGTGTATGACGAAGAATGGGATTTCCATGTAAAAGCCGGTTCTCCGGTGTTGAGCGGTGCTTATTCCGGCTCTGACATTGTTCCGTATTTTGCCGGCGGACTGACGGTGAATGGCAAATCTTATAAGTCGCCTGCCATATCCGCACATTTCGGTGCTTTTGGCATGAGTCGCTGAATGAGAACCTGACATGTATGTGAATCTAAAATTTGTATCATTTAAAAAAGAAAGAACGGTTTATGTTTTCAATCAAGAGATTTTTTCTGCTTTTCTCATGGGCAGTGGTTTCTGCTTTTTCGTTTGCCCAGACACCGGAAGTGTGGAAGGGACTTGAAAGGTCTTTGAACTTTTATTTGGCTAACGACTTGGGACGTAACGGCTATTATGACCAGAAGCCTATTGCGGAACTGATGGGCAGCATGGCGGAGAATGTGGATGTGGAATGTGTGGTTGCCGCCGGCGATGTGCATCACTTTGAGGGTGTGCGCAGTGTGAACAACCCGTTGTGGATGACCGATTATGAATTGGTTTATAGCCATCCGGAACTGATGATTCCTTGGTATCCGGTTTTGGGCAACCACGAATATCGTGGCAACACGCAGGCTGTATTGGACTATTCAAGCGTCAGCGCACGTTGGAAAATGCCTGACAGATACTATACAAAAGTGCTGGAACATGACGGAGTTACAGTACGTCTGGTGATGATTGACACGGCACCGTTGATTGGAAAGTACCGTGAAAATTCGGAAGAATACCCCGATGCTTGTAAGCAGGATGCAGACAAACAGTTGGCATGGCTTGATTCCGTTCTGTCTTCAGCTAAGGAAGATTGGGTGTTAGTAGTAGGGCATCATCCCGTCTATGCTGAAACGTCTAAAGACGACAATGAACGGGTTGATATGCAGAAGCGTGTAGATGTGATTTTGCGCAAGCATCGGGTGGATATGTACTTGTGCGGACATATTCATAATTTCCAGTACATCCGAAAAGCGGGAAGCAAGATTGATTATGTGGTTAATTCATCCGCTTCTTTGAGTCGTAAGGTAAAGCCTATTGACGGCACCCGTTTCTGTAGCGGCGAATCCGGCTTTTCTTTGATTGCAGCAGACAAGAATGTGCTGAATCTTCACATGATTAACAAAGAGGGCAAAGTTCTTTATACGGTCACTCGTAATAAATAAGGTAGTACTTGAGGAGAGGCTGAGTTCTTTTAGGTTCAAGACAAGGATGCGGACTGTCCGAATAAGATTTTGAATATGTTTCAAACAGGTCTTTAAATTTCAAAATTAAAACCTCAAAATTGAATATAATTTGGGCATATCGCAAATTCTTTATACCTTTGCGCCAGTGAAGTAAAGATAAAAATATATTAATTCTAAAAATCTAAAAGGTAAAGAACTATGGCTTACGTAATTAGTGATGATTGTGTGATGTGTGGTACATGTGCCGGCGAATGCCCTTCTGGTGCTATCTCTGAGGGTGACGGCAAGTATGTTATCGATGCAGACGCTTGTGTTGACTGCGGTACTTGTGCAGACGCATGTCCTGCTGATGCAATCAATCCGGGTGAATAACACCTGTTTCAACGAGAAGAAATCAAGAGGCAGGAAGAAAGGCTTTTAAGTCTTCTTCCTGCCTCGTTTTTTTTGCTTTTTCGTTTCTTGTACGCTGTCCTTGTAGCAGAGGATTGAATACAAGAAACGATTTTTTTGTTTTGTATTCGTTATAGCTGCCTGAGTATGCCGTTCCGAATGTTAATAATCAGTCGGATGCGCACCTCTGGCAGCTATAACAAATAGTCTTTAATTTGCTTTTCAGTTGGCTGACAAAACGTCACCCTTCTTCATGTTTACTTTCACGATTTCCTCGTTGCTGTCGATTTTCTTTCCGTTCAGCGTCAGGCTGTAGTTCTTGCCTTCCGGCATCTTGATGGCAAATTCATTGTCGGCAGTGGCTGTGAGAGTGAATGAATCTACTTTCGATTTGCTCCATGAAGCAGCCACTTCGGCTCCTCCTTTTATGCACAAGCCGCTGAAACTACCTTTGCTCCACTCTGCCGGCAGAGACGGAAGCAGTTCAAGATAGCCTTCCTGTGTCTGCAACAGCATTTCGGCTATTCCCGCAGAACCGCCCGGATTTCCGTCGAAAGCGTAAATGTCGTTCTCTGCTCCGGCAATACCTCCCGGAGATACGGTCATGAGATTGGCGCGTGAGAGATTTCCTTCCAAGATTTTCACACTTTCGTATGCCTTGTCGGCGTCTTTCAGACGTGCATAGAAGCATATCATGTTGGCGCGGCTCCATTCCGTGTCTTCCCAGTCGGGAGCGGCAAGGCGCAGTTCCATGGTCTTGCGCACGGCAGCTGCCAGTTCCGGGTCTTTTCCGAGAGTAATCTGGGAGTAAGGATAGAATCCCATGATGTGTGAAGTGTGGCGATGGTTAGGGTTCACTATTTCAAAATCCTCAGACCATTCCATGACACCTCCGTCGCGTCCGATCTGATAAGGAGGGAACTTGGCTATTGCTGTGCGCAGACTGTCGGCAAAGCTTGCGTCGATGCCGAGTATTTCTGTCGATTGGAGACAAGCTGAAAGAATCTCGTATGCAAATGTGCGGTCGCACGTAGGCATCATGGAAGCACAGCAGTATTGTCCGTTGTAGCTGAAACCATTCTCAGGAGAAATGCTCGGACCTGTAACCAGATGGCCGTTGCGCGGATCTTCTGTCATATAGTCAAGTAAGAATTCTGCATTGCCTTTGAGCAGCGGATAAGCTATCGTGCGGAGATAGTCTTTATCCTGTGTATATTCGTATTCAGTCCACAGATGAGCTGCAATCCATGAGGAAGCAGTTGGGAAGAGTCCCCAAAGGATGCTGGATGAAGGTGCTGTATATCCCCATACATTGGCAGTAGTGTGCGCTGTCCATCCTTTGCAGCCGTAAACGACGCGCGCTGTCTCCGCTCCGTAGTGCGCCAAGTCGGCGATATAGTTGAACAGCGGGATGTTGCATTCCGCCAGATTACCCACGTTTGCCACCCAATAGTTCTGCTGAGTGTTCATGTCGAGGTGGTAGTCATTGGTCCACGGCATTGTACATGCCTTGTTGTCGTTGAAGAATCCCTGCAATGCGATAGGAAGCGGAGAGTTGGTCCGTGAAGAGGCGATGGTAAGGTAGCGTCCGTACTGGAAGAACAAAGCGTCAAGCGACGGGTCTTCGACTCCTTTCTGTGCGTCGAGTCGGCGCACGTCTGTCGGGACGTCGTTCCTGTTTATGTCGCCAAGCTGCATGTCAACTCTTGAGAAGAGACGCGAATAATCTGCAATATGTTTGCTTTTCAAGTCTGAATATGCTTTCCCAAGTGCTTTCTCTACGTTTGTCTTGCACAAAGTCTTATATTCCGGACTCTTGAAGTCGGTGCGGAAATCTATGACAAGAACTACGTCGTCAGCGTTCTCCACTCTCAGCGTACTGTCTCCAAGGAGAACTGTTCCTCCTTCATTCTCCACGGCGATTCTTCCTTCGTAATGCACACCGCCTGTTCCGTGCATAGGGAATAATGCCTGTCCGAAGAACACGAGTTGCTTGTCCTCTGTCCGGTAGTCGGACTGGCGCAGCAGGTCAAGAGATATGTCGAAGGAAATACTCTTCTTCTTGTCTGCGGAAAGGCGGACAACAAGTACACTGTCAGGGTTTGATGCGAAATATTCCCTGCTGTAGTTTGTATCTCCCGACTTGAATGTGACGGTGGTTACGGCTGTGTTCAAGTCGAGCACGCGCTTGTAGTCTTCGATATTCTCGTTCAGATTAAGGAATTGCAGTTTGAGGTCTCCCACAGGCAGATGAGTACCGAAAGAATGGAGATTACCTGTAAGTTCATTGCCGGCAATCTGGTTTCCTTCCGCCACCTTTCCCTCAAAAAAGAGTTTGCGAAGCTCTTCCATGCGTTCCTTTCCAAAAGGTTTGTGCTGCTCACTGTCGTATTCGCCCGACCAAAGTGTTGATTCGTTGAGCGCAAGAGTCTCCATTGATGTGCCGCCGTATATCATGGCACCCAGACGTCCGTTGCCTATTGGCAGACTCTCCATCCATTTCTCTGCGGGTTGCTTGTACCACATTTCCAGATTCTGCGGATCGGTTGTTGCCGTATTCCTGTCAGCCACATTTGTACATGAAGCAAAGATGCGCATGCCGGCTGCCACAGTAAGACAAAGGCGCGTTTTCTTAAAAAAGTCATAGTCCTAAAATTTAAAATTAATTATTCATTTTGCTTATCGCAAAGTTAAGTCGGGGATGATGAAGAAAAAGAAGATTTTTATGTCATTATAATGTAGGTTTGATTCAATCCTCACATTATGAATCAAATGTATCAATTATTGAAGCACACAACACGGCTCTTCATTGTGCGTATTTTCTTCTCCGCTTGTGCGGATATATACACTAAATTCAGGCTTGTTGCCAAGATATTTGGCGGATAGCCTTGATTCTTCACAAGAAATCCGATGTGCTGAATAAGAAGCTGTTTTAAATTTATTACGATAAATTATTATAGACCTTCTTTCGGTAATTTAGAGGGTCTTTTTGGTTGTTTTCTCCAAGTCTCGTCGGTCACATAGCCCGCTATGCTCCCTCCTCAACTTGAGAAAACAACTCAAAAATACCTCTCGAAATTACCCGAAAATAAATTTAAACAGCTTCTAAGAAATGCAGTACACCGGATATGAAAAAAGCGGCATCTTGAAAAACAAGATTGCCGCTTGAAAATGTGTTTGTCAGAACAATTTTGTTCCTGTTGAGCATGTGTCAAAAGAACAAAAGCCTGTTCCGAGCTTGCTTAATCTTCCAAAATCTTGCATCCTTCGCAAGGTTTCAGCTGCTTGAAGAAGTCGTTTCCTTTGTCATCCACAAGAATGAATGCAGGGAAATCCTCCACTTCAATCTTCCAGATTGCTTCCATGCCGAGTTCCGGATACTCCACACACTCAATGCTCTTGATGTTGTTCTGGGCAAGGATGGCAGCAGGACCGCCGATACTTCCGAGATAAAAACCTCCGTACTTCTTGCAAGCGTCAGTGACGGCCTGGCTGCGGTTGCCTTTTGCAAGCATCACCATGCTGCCGCCTTTGCTCTGGAACAAATCGACGTATGGATCCATGCGGCCCGCTGTGGTCGGTCCCATAGAGCCGCAAGCCATTCCTGCCGGAGTCTTTGCAGGGCCTGCGTAGTAGATAGGGTGGTTCTTTATATATTCAGGAAGCTCTTCGCCACGGTCGAGACGCTCCTTCAGCTTTGCATGAGCAATGTCACGGCCCACAATGATAGTACCGTTGAGTGACAGACGTGTTGACACCGGATACTGGCTCAACTGCTTGCACACTTCGCTCATAGGGCGGTTGAGATCTACGCGCACCACATCGCCCTCGCCGGCTTTGCGGAGTGCTTCCGGAATGAGTTCGCCCGGATTGTCGTCCATCTTCTCAATCCATATACCGTCTTTGTTAATCTTGCACTTGATGTTGCGGTCGGCAGAGCAGCTTACGCCAAGACCTACCGGACAGCTTGCGCCGTGACGCGGGAGACGGATGATGCGGACATCGTGAGCCATGTACTTACCGCCGAACTGTGCGCCGAGTCCAATCTTATAGGCTTCCTGAAGCACTTTCTTCTCCAGTTCTATATCGCGGAATGCGCGTCCCGTCTCATCTCCTGTCGTAGGCAGATTGTCATAGTAGTGAGTGGATGCGAGCTTGACAGTCAGCAGGTTCTTCTCAGCCGATGTTCCTCCAATGACAAAAGCGATGTGGTAAGGAGGGCAAGCAGCAGTGCCAAGGCTCTTCATCTTTTCTATCATAAACGGAACGAGAGTGTCCGGATTCAGGAGAGCCTTTGTCTCCTGATAGAGATAAGTCTTGTTGGCAGAGCCACCTCCCTTTGTCACACAAAGGAAGCGGTATTCCATGCCTTCTGTTGCCTCAATGTCAATCTGAGCCGGAAGGTTGCACTTGGTGTTGACTTCCTCGTACATGGAGAGCGGCGCGTTCTGTGAATAACGCAGGTTCTCTTCCGTGTATGTCTTGTACACACCTTTTGCCAATGCCTCCTCGTCACTGTAGCCGGTCCATACGTGCTGACCTTTCTCGCCGTGGATGATAGCAGTTCCCGTGTCCTGACAAAGTGGAAGATGACCTTTTGCAGATACTTCTGCATTGCGGAGGAAGGTGAGAGCTACATATTTGTCGTTGTCACTGGCTTCCGGGTCGCGGAGAATCTTCGCAACTTGCAGGTTGTGTGAACGGCGCAGCAAGAATGATACGTCGCGGAATGCAGCGTTTGCCATTGCTGTGAGTCCCTCGGGAGCAATCTTCAGAATAGGTTTCCCTTCAAATTCACTGACACTTACATAATCTTTTGTAAGCAGATAATATTCGGTGTCGTCCTTCTGTATTTGGAACATAGGAGCGTACCGAAATTCGGGTGCCTGAGCCATAATCTTTAGAATTAAGTATTTATGTTAATGTTTCTGATTTTAATCTTCTTCTGCAAATGTACATTATTTATTCTTTTTAATGAAATAAGAAACTGATTAAATTTTATTTGTGGTAGTTGTGCGGATTCTTTATGTGTATTTAGTAGGGTGTTTTATATATTAGCAGACGTCTTCGACAGACTCCTTGTGTGTATTTAGCAGGGGGCTTGACAGACTCAACATATATATTTAGCAGGATGTTTTCGACAGACTCAACATGTATATTTAGCAGGATGTTCTTGACAAATTCCTCATGTGTATTTAGCGGTTGTATTCACAGACTCCTCCGTCGCTACGCGCCACCTCCCCTAACTTAGGGGAGGAGCCAAGTTACCGTATTGGGTGTCAGTGCTATGCGTCCGCCTCATAGTCTTTTCAAGC
>JAJPZU010000158.1 GCA_021204165.1 Prevotellaceae bacterium | reverse complement strand
GGAGGTGGCGCGGTAGCGACGGAGGAGTCTGTCGAATACGTCTGCCAATATATACCAGTCACGTATGAGGAGCCTGTGAACACCCCCACCAAATATACACGAAGAGAAAAGTAGTTGCGCAAACTTCAAAAAAAAGTGAATTAAGAATCCGGAAATCATAATAAAATAAATTTTAGACCTTAAAGCACAAAAAAAGATTAAGCATTCGTTAAACTTTTTCGTAAATTTGCAGTCATAGGAATGCCGCGTGAAATAAAGCACACGGCATTTTTTAATGTTCAGAATGAGAAAATAAATAAAAAGCGACAAAAAATAATGAAAAACTTTTTGACAGCATTGCTCCTCACAGCGTTGGGTGCCGGAAATGTGGCGGCACAGACGAAATTCGCCGTGTCAGGAACTGTTATTGAAAAAGAGACCAACGAGGCGATAGCATCAGCCACAGTACAAGTTCTTTCCCTGCCCGATAGTTCGTTTGTGGCCGGAGCGGCTACGGGCTTGTCCGGAAAATTCACCATGCAGAATGTAAAGAAAGGACGCTATGCACTGAAGATTTCGTTCATCGGCTATCAGAACAAAGCTATAAGCCTCGACCTCACAAAGGAAAAGTCGAAGAAAGTCGATATGGGATACATCACTCTTGTGTCTGATGCGGTTATGCTGCAAGAGGCCAATGTCTATGGCAATGCTTCCAAAGTGTCCGTGTCCGGCGACTCGCTTGTCTATAATGCCGCGGCATATAAGATGGCAGCCGGCTCAGCCCTCGAAGACCTTGTGAAGAAGCTGCCGGGCGCACAGGTGGATGATGACGGCAACATCACCATCAACGGAAAGACTGTCAAAAAGATTCTTCTGGACGGAAAGGAGTTCTTCTTGAATGACACTAAGACCGCCATGAAGAACCTGCCGACCGAAATGATTGAGAAGATAAAGTCGTATGACAGAAAGAGCGACCTTGCACGTGTGACCGGCATTGACGACGGCGAGGAAGAAACTGTCATAGACCTTATTGTGAAGAAAGGCATGAAGCACGGATGGGTTGGCAATTTTGACTTCGGGGTCGGCACCAAGCACAGGTACAGTGAGCGCATGATGTTGAACAGATTTACAGACCATGCCAGTTTCTCGCTCGTAGGTTCGGCAAACAACACCAATGACCAAGGTTTCGGCGGCGGAGGCGGACGCGGATGGTGGGGAAGATACAATGGTCTTAATTCAAGCAAGACACTCGGCTTCAACTTCGCCACGGAGACTGATAAACTTGAAACAGGCGGTAGTGTGCGCTACAGATATGACGGAAGCGATGCCATGACCAAGTCATCTACGCAGAACTTCGTCACCTCAACGGGCGCATTCAACAACAGCCAGAACAAAAGTCTCAGCAGCAATTCAAGCGTCAATGCCAACTTCAGAATGGAATGGAAGCCCGACACCATGACGAACATCATCTTCCGCCCTGACGGAAGCTACTCACGCAACAGAGGATTCTCAAACAGCAGCTCTGCCACGTTCAATGAAGATCCGAACAACTATTCCGACAATCCGCTGGCGGAAGTGGAAGGATTTGAAGGTGTGACAGACGAATTTAAGGGAGAAGACGATGTGAAAGCGATGATGGACGACATCATGGACATTGTGGTCAACACCAATCAAAGCCGTCAGCAGACATACAGCAACAACCGCTCCATCAACGGAGTATTGCAGCTGAACCGACGTCTGAGCAATGACGGACGCAATGTCACCCTCCGCGCTACCGGAGGACTCAGCGGCAGTGACAGCAAACAGTTGTCGGCTTCCCGAGTCGCCTATTCACAGGAGTCGGGCAGGGTCAACGACATAAACAACAGATACTACACCACTCCGGGACGCAGCAGCAACTACAGTGTGCAGATGACTTACAGCGAACCTATCGCCAAGAAAACTTATCTGCAATTCAGCTACAAGTTCAACTACAGCCATACGAGAAACGACAGACAGGCATTTGTCTATGACGCTGTGGCATATACGGATCTTAACAATGCCCTGCTCACGAACAGATACGACATTCCTGCCATTGTGGATTATATGCTGTCGCAGTCATTTGAGGCAAAACCTGACGACAGGCTCAGCCAGTTCTCGGAGTATAACAACTACAACCACACTATCTCGTTGATGCTGCGTGTGGTGCGCGACAATTACAACTTCAATGTGGGAGTGGATGCGCTGCCGCAGATGTCAAGGCTCAACTACAAATACATGGGGACGGAATATCCGGAAGTGGAAAGAAAGGTGTTCAACTTTACCCCGACTCTCGACTACCGTTACAAGTTCTCCAAGACAAGCCAGCTGAGATTCACTTACAGAGGGAATACAAGCCAGCCGAGCATGACAAACCTGCTTGACATTACCGACGACTCGGACCCGCTGAACATCCGCAAGGGTAATCCGGGACTGAAACCGTCTTTTTCCAGCAACTTCAGAGCGTTCTACAACACCTATAACGCAGACCGGCAACAGGGAATGTTCTCGCATGTCTATTTCAACATGACGCAGAACAGTATCTCCAACATGGTGTCGTATGACGAAACGACCGGTGTAATAACCACCATGCCGATGAATATCAACGGCAACTGGTCTGCGGGCGGAATGTACGGATTCAATACCGCTCTGGACAAGAACAAGAACTTCACCTTGAATACATTCACTCGCGTGGGATATGACAATCAGGTTGGCTATCTCGACCCTAAACAATATACGGAGAACAAGTCGAAGACACGTAAGCTGACTCTGGCGGAACGTGTGGAGTTCGGCTACCGCAATGAGTGGTTCGAGGCATCGCTGAACGGAAGCATCGACTACGACCGTTCACGCAACAATGTGGTGGAAAACAGCAAACTGGATACTTACCAGTTTACTTACGGAGCTGAAGTGAACGTCACTCTGCCGTGGGGAACGCGCATTGTGACTGACATCGCGGAAAACAGCCGCCGAGGATACAGCCAGTCATCAATGAACACCAACGAACTGATATGGAATGCGCAGATTTCGCATTCGTTCCTGAAAGGAAAGGCATTGACTCTGTCGCTCGAAGTGAACGACATACTGAAGGAGCGCAGCAACATCAGCCGTGTCATCACCGCGATGCAAAGCAGCGACACACGGTACAATGCCATCTATCAGTACGGAATGCTACGTGCCATATATAAGCTCAACATCTTCGGAAGAAAGAACGTGATGGGCACAGACATGGAGGGGCATGGCGGACCGGGAGGACCCGGCGGACCGGGAAGAGGACCGAGAAGGTAGCCCCCGTCTTACGTAATATTATGCAGTGGTGTACAGACAATTCGGACTGTCTGTACACCCTGTTTTTTTGTAGAGGTTTATATGTGTTGGGTTCACCTGTGCAAAGTCGGTAGAGTCTGTCGGACATCTATCAGATTATAGTAGAAAATGATTAAAACTTATATTGATTTTTGGACGGTTCCAAAAGATATATTAGATTTGTATCAATGTTTTTTCTGTCTGTTTGGCGGCTGGTGACATGCCGCGGCTGATAGGATAAAAAGAGATTTTCATCATATACTAAATAAAACAATGGATACACTCATAATCGGTGTGGCGGGAGGTACAGGCTCCGGCAAATCTACATTCACCAATCGGTTGAAAAAGGCTTTTGGAGACAATATTTCGGTCGTTTATCATGACAACTATTATAGAAGCAGTGATGGCATTTCTTTTGAGGTGAGGAAGAATATCAACTATGATCATCCTGATGCTTTCGAGACATCGTTGCTGTTGGAGCATCTGAAGATGTTGAAGGAGGGTAGGGCTATAGACTGTCCGGTGTATGACTACACGGTACACAACCGCTCGGAGAAGGTGGTGCATGTGGAAGCGCGCAAAGTCATCATTGTGGAAGGGATTCTTGTGTTGCAGAACGAAGAACTCCGCTCGTTGTTCGACATCAAGGTGTTTGTCGAGGCTGATGCCGATGAGAGGATTATGCGCCGTGCCATCCGCGATATGCGGGAGCGCGGACGTGACCTCGAAGGTATATTCAAACAGTATGTGACCACTGTCAAGCCTATGCACAACATGTATGTGGAGCCTACGAAAGTGATGGCTGACATTGTGATAAACAGTGCTTTCAACGATGTGGCATTCGACATTGTGGCAAATAAAATCACTCAGGTGCTGACAAGGTGACAATGGAATCCGTGCTGATAGCAAAACTGTAATGGTGGAAAACAAGGATTTGGAAACCTTACAGACCTTTCTTTCGGGAATGGACGATTGATATTGGGCTTGGATGATTAATATTAAGAACGGAGATTGATATATGATTTCGGGACAAGAATCTGTTTCTTGTCCCGAAATCATATATTAAAACGACATTATTATGCGATTGTTTTTTCAATCAGTGCCACGGCATACGCACTGATACCCTCTTCTCTTCCTGTGAAACCTAACTTCTCTGTGGTAGTAGCTTTTATGGATATATCATCAATGTCAATCTGCATAATCTCGGCAAGAACAGATTTCATCTTTTCAATGTGAGGATTCATTTTCGGATGTTCAGCACAGATGGTGGCATCGACATTGCCCACGGCATACCCTTTGCCGGCGATAAGTTTTACTGTTTTCTTGAGCAGAATTTTGCTGTCGATGTTTTCATACTCGTTGGCTGTGTCCGGGAAGTGATAACCTATGTCTCTCATGTTGGCTGCTCCGAGAAGAGCATCGCAGACGGCATGTATCAGTACGTCTGCATCGCTGTGTCCGAGAAGCCCCTTGGTATGTTCAAGTTTTATTCCGCCCATCCACAAATCCCTGTTTTCGACAAGGCGGTGGACATCATAGCCTAATCCGACTTTTATTTTCATGTTTTAAAGTTTTGAGATGGTGATATGGTGATATTGGTTTTGATGTGTGAGAGTATAAAACAAATGTAGATAAAAACTGTGAGATTTTACACCGACAGAATAAAGAATCTCCTTTTTCTTTAGAGGGAAGTTACTCATGTTTAGAGGAAAGTTACTCATGAAGCTTTGTTCATGGGTAACTTTGTTCAGGTATGGTTTGTTTCCTGTCTTTTATCTTCGTCTTCCGAGAAGGTCTTGGATTCCGTCCATGTCGAATGTGAGAGAGAAGCGCAATGTCTGGTCGAGAGGGTTGGTCTGTGCCGTAGATATGACATAGCCTGCATCGATTGAGAATACGTTCATCTTGAAACCGGCTCCGAGAGTGAAGTACTTTCGGTTTCCCTTGTTGGGGTGTTCATAGTGATAACCTCCACGAAGGAAGAACTGGTTGTTGTAGCTATATTCTACACCTGCGCTCCACTGTATCTCTTGCAGCTCCTCCTTGAATCCGCCGGGAGCGTCGTTGAACGACTTGAATATACCGGAGATAGGCGAAGTGTTATAGTAACCTTCTCCTTCCAGCCAGTTGCGGTAGCCGTCATAGTCCTCGTCACCGGCATCAGGGAACTTCTCCTTGTATTGTTCGTAAGTCGGACGGGTAGGGATAAGGAACTTGTTCAGGTCGGCAGAGAAACTGATGGTGTTATATTCATCGAGAGGCACCATCAGTGATGCACCGAGACGGAGGTTTGTAGGAATAAATTCACTGGTGTTGCCTTCGTCGTATGAAATCTTGCTACCGATGTTGCTGATGTTAAGTCCCCATCCGAGTTGGCACTCGCGGTTGCCGAGCATGATATAACCGTTGTGGTATAAAGCGATGTCTGCTGCAAACGCAGAACCGGGAGTAGTCTCGTCGTCTTGCTTATAGGCGAGGTCAGAGTATATGTAGCGCAAGGCAACGGCAGCAGAGAAGTTTTCGCTCAACATTCGTGAATATGCCACATCGAAAGACATTTCGTAGGGTTTGATGGTCATGTCGTCACCCGCCATAACTTCTCCGAGGGAGAAATAACGGAGTGACGCACTGAGTGCATCGTAGTTGCCTATGCGGTAATATCCTGTGAGATTGGCAAGGTCTATGTCATTGACAAGTTGTCGCAGCCACGGAGTATAGTTGAGCGATACTCCGGCACGGCTGATACAAAAAGGATATTTGGCGGGATTCCAATATTGGGAATGTACATCCGGGTCTGTAGCTGCACCCACATCGCCCATACCGCCTCCTCTTGCATCGGGGGCGATTGCGAGGGATGTCACACCATGGTAGATTGGGTTGAGTTGGTTCTTGATGTCTTGTGCTTTTGCGGCTGTAATACATGCCATAACTAAAAGCATGGATATTGATAATCGTCTCATTGTTGTGTTCTTTATTATATATAACTTGTTTTAGAGTGATATTATTGTGTCGGGTGGATTATTATTCGGAGCCGGATGCCTTGTTTCCTAATACGATGAACTTCACAGCTTTATCCGTTCCTCCTCCGTCGGCGGTAGATATGCCGGCTTTGCAGATGTATATGCCCGGTTGCAGACTGTTGTCTGAAGTGGCGAGGTCCCATGTATAAGTATATACATTTGTCTGACTTGTCTCCGTTTCGTGGGTCTCCCATACTTTGCGCCCGGCAATGTCATATACACTGATGTTTATGTTCAACTCGGACTGAGGACGGTCGTTGGTGATTGTGAACACAGCTTTGTTGCGTACAGGGCTTGCACATGAAAGTTCGAATATGGTTGGTGATAGTTTCTTCACCACTTCAAATTCGATTTCCTTGACCGAAGGATTGTTCAGGATGTCGAAGGCACGGAGTTGCAGCGTGTGCTTTCCTTCCGGAAGCGACGGGATGCTGTATTCCACATATCCTTTGGTATAATCGCCTATTTCTGTGACGAAATAACTGTTTAATGAATATGTCATTGATTCACTGTTGTCAATAATCAACGTAATATCATGACCGATTCCGTTTCCGGTGGTGTTTATGCCGTCCTCATCACTGAGATAAGCTATCAGCAGAGGTGATTCGTTGACGCGGTTGCCGGACTGGAAATTCTCCGTATTCAGGAATATGTCTATTTCCGGACCTGTTGTGTCTTGAGAAATGTCTGTGGACGTCCCTCCGACAGTGAAGTTCTCAAATTTGCCTTGTGCCTCAACTCCCTTATTGTTGTCGGAAGCATAAATGCTTATCAGTCCTGCCTCGTTGCTGTAGTTTATGTCCAGCGGAACAGGAAACGAGAACTTGAATTTTCCGCTTCTTACAGAATCTCTTCCGATATATAAGGTTCGCGTATGTTCTGAATATGAATATGGGCTTGCATTGTAATTCTCTTCTGATGCGTCGTTTTGAGCATTGTATTTACATTGCACATCCTCCATACTGTCGTATATCGTAGGAGATACGGTGCCGTTGAAGTTGTCTGCCACATTTCCGTCTTCGTCAACAATGTGCCCTTCCACGCTTACGACGCTTCCCGCACTGATATTCTCAGAGTGGTCTGCCGCCGCTTCGTTGAACTTGTCTATTTTTATTTTATACTTTGGAGTGGCAAGAGTGATTGCCGGATCGCCGAGAAGCACAAAGAAGGTCTTGTTTTCCGCACGTCCGGATGAAGAGGCGTTTTTTGCCATCTGTAAGGCCTCGCCTATGGTATAGCGTTTCCCGTTTGCTTTTTTATTGAGGACATATTGCATGAACTGTCTGTTAAAAATCCTGTTGGATGAAGAGTAGGTGGTACGTGTGGTCGTCACCATACCCATTGCAGCACCTTTCTTGTTGAGCAAGGCTGTTGTTCCGATGTTCTCTTCGTTCATGTCGAAAGGAGACACATCGCAGGCGGCTGTCACCCATAACGGCAGTTTGGGAGAAGTCCAGTTGGCAAAGTCTGCACGTTTGAGCACCTGCTCGTGAGACAGACAATAGGAAGCACCATGACCGATGTAGTTCATGATGAGCGCACCGTCCTGCATCTGTTTGTTGATGTCTTTGTAAGCATCCGGATAGGAATGCCCGGTTGCGGTACTGACCCGTGTATAGGAATCCCAGTATATGCGGCGGTAGTTGAAGTCCGGGTATCGTCTTTGTGTCGAATTGCGTACAGTGTCGGCATCGACCATGTGGATATTTCCGTTCCCGTCGTCTGCAAGGAAACATATCGTATTCTTCCATGAACCGGTCTCCTCGTTGTTTATGTAGCTTATGAGCTTGTCAACAATGAGCTTGGCATCGCTTGCGGTTGTGACAGGTATTCTGCCGACTCCTATGTCCGACTTGTCATAAAGGATTCTGCTGCCTTCTCCGTCGTCAAGCATACCAAAATACTCCTCGCATACATAACTGTTCAGTGTGGACAGCGAGCTGTCTGATTCGTAGCACAGCAGATAGTCGTCCTGAGAATATCGGCGCATACCGGAGGTCACGAAACGGTTGTCCCAAAGACCGCTTCCGAAAAGGAGAAGGTTTTTGGGGGCATTGCCGTCTGTTTCCGCCTTGTCATAAAGCATCTTCATGAATCTGCGGTAGGCTGTCGCGTCCGGTGTTCCTGAAGAAAATTCATTATATACTTTGTCCGCAGTCGTTACATAGCATCGCATCCCTTCTTTCGCCGTATGTGCATCGGCAAGACGCTGTGCCTGAGCGGTCAATGCACCGCTTGCCGGAGTGATGATTACAAAATCAATGTCGGACAGCGAATGGAGGTCTTGATTCTCCACTTGACCGATAATTTCAGGGGAAGGAAATGTCCTGTCTGTATTTACAGCGACAAATTCGTCTTTGCTCCATGAACTTGATGCGGCCGTGGCTGAATAGATGCCGTTGGCAAATGCGCCTTTTATCTCACAGGTCGTTTCCGGACTCGTCACTCTCCATATTCGCGTGGATGATGTGGCTCCGCTGATTTTATAATTGAATGTTCCGGACGACGTAGGGCGAAATGCCAGATAGTTGCCGCTCATTTCCAGCTTACGGAGGTAGCTTGCACGTATATAATCAAGGTGTCCGCTTGTTCCTGAATTTCGTGTATGGGTGAGAGTCAGCGTATTGCTTTCCGAGGCATTTCCCCAGTTGATTTTTCTGGAATTCATATTGCCGTAGTAGTAGTCGCCGAGTCTCTTGAAAGCAATCGTTCCCAGTGTGGTTTCTCCACAATTGATGCTGAGCCGTGAGGTTGAGCTTCCGGCTGCTGCAAATTGTATGGTCAGGGTAGCATTGGGAGAAGCTATTCCCGGCAAGGTCAGTTGGTAGTTTCTCTTGTTTCCGTTGGCATAGTCATAGCTCTCAAAGAATGTACGTCCGGAATTTAGGAAACTGTATTCGTCAGCCTCTATGACCGCATAATCATAGAATGTTTCTACATCCGTAGCACTTGTTTCATGCTCTTCTGCGGGAAATGCGGGAGCTGTCTCGTCTGCCACTTCTGTAAGGAAGTAATAAATGTGACTGGAGTACGGATTGTTGAAATGAACAAATTCTGATGCACGTTGAGGTCTTGTCCATCTTGTGGTGCCGCAAGAATAGAAAAGCAGCGCACCGTTTTCCTTGCGCCACAATGGAATTTCTACCAAGTCGTCGGATATGTTTTCTATATTTGTTTCGGGCAGTGACGGCAGGTTGTAACCGTAAAGACGCACTTTGGACGGATTTCTGAATCCCAGACCGGATAGTCTGGAACTTGTAAGTTCATATACGCCTGCATTATCGACTCTGATTTTCACCCAGCGTCCGGAGGCAAGCAACGAATGTGCCGCATATCTGGAACTGTTCTCAGTGGTCGGTGAAGAGGCGGCATGATAAGATAATTTGTATTGCGCCGGTTTTGTGCTTCTTTTTATGACCGGCTTAAAAGACGTGAGCTTGACAATTTTCCCGTTCTGCAATGCAAACGGATAGACATCGACGGTCAAGATTCCTTTCTTGCGGTTGATGCCTATGTTCGTTTCTGCGTGGAATCCCTCTTTCAGATTGTCCGCATTGACATTATAACGCTTGATTTCTTCTTGGGTGGCAGAAGAACTCTCCGGATATTCCATTTCAAAACGGTAGTCATAGAGACGAAAGTTCTCGCCCAAGTCAAACGTTTCCGTGTAGCATGGTGCTATGGTGTCTGTTTGTGTCCATTCAATGTCAACAAACTGTGCACGGATAGCGACTGTCAGCAGCAATAAGGGTATAAGTACATATAGTCTTTTATTCATAAACGTCTGTTCTTTATGTTTTGTATCTTGTTGGAACCCCGGGTTAGCAGATACTGATAGAGGCTATATGGAGATACCTTTGACGGCATTCTTATTTTATTTTTGTTTCCAATAGCTTCCTGCTTTCAATGTATCCTTCCAGAAGTTGCCCCTCCCTGATTTGTCCAATACCCGCCGGTGTACCGGTGAATATCAGGTCTCCGGTCTTGAGAGTGAAGAAACGGCTTGCGTATGCTATGATTTGGTCTATTGAAAATATCATGTCTCTTGTGCATCCTTTTTGCACGGTCTGTTGGTCTATTTGCAGACTGAAATTCAGACTGTTTATATCTTCAAATTCAGATTTGTTTACAAAGTCGCCAATCACTGCAGAACCGTCAAATCCTTTGCATATATCCCACGGCAGACCGTCCTTACGCAGTTGCTGCTGCAAATCGCGGGCCGTGATGTCAAGACCTATTGTAATTTCATCATAATATCTGTAAGCAAATCGCTCTGCGATATTTTTCCCGAGGCGATTGATTCTTACGACAATTTCTGTCTCGTAGTCAAATCGTTCAGCAAAATCCGGTACAAAGAAAGGTTTCCCTTCTCGCAATAGTGCTGATTCCGGTTTTGAAAAGATGACAGGCTCTTTAGGTAAAAACGTGTTGTCAAGTTCTTTATTGTGTTCGGCATAATTCATGCCTACCGCTAAAATCTTCATTTTAAATCTTTTTTATAACCCTTAATCCGGTAACGCTTTATTAAACATATTTTTAACAGTGCTGAACAGCAGAATATTGCTCAGAACCTTGTCGTGTCAGAAGATTCACTTTTCTTAGTGTGGCAACAAAAAACGAATCTTTGATAGACATGGCAAAAATACGAATAAAATCCGATAAGCTCATGCCTTTGGGCGGAATATTCCCATTTGTGGAGCATTTTGACCGGAATGTTTCAGGTGAGGGGCTGTACGAAGCGCGACTGTCGGCACGGCTGACACTTGTTGAATATAGCCCCATAACAAAATTTTTTATATATAAATTTTAACAGTTTTATTTTCTGACAAAAAGAAAGCAAAATCTACTGATTAAAATCATATTTTGTGGTTTTAGTGTAAAACGCTTACTTTTTGATTTTGCCAAATGTTAAAATTCCAAGCCCTCTGGCACG
>JAJPZU010000138.1 GCA_021204165.1 Prevotellaceae bacterium | reverse complement strand
TGAATTTGCCGTTTTAACCCCCAAACACCGCCCTAAAACCACTCACTTTTAAGTTTTTGTTCAGACACACTTCCGAAACAGCTGATTACACACTTCTTAACATTTCATCCGAGCCCCACCGTTTTTTACCCGAAATTCGGTGTTTTTTTAATTTCACCGCGGTGATTTTAAAACTTCACCGCGGTGTGAAAAAAAATTCACCGCGGTGTGCAAAAATTTTCACCGCGGTGAAAATTTAAAAACACTGCGGTGAAAATTCAGAAAGACTTCTTCAAAGTATAACAAATGTGAACACGAGACCCGAAATCGAAACACTATTTCACAATTGGCGAGGCTCTTGGAAAATGCGCGTAGAATCCCCGATTTCCGATAAAAGTTCGACACGCTTCATTTTGACGCGTGCCAGAGGGCTTGGGATTTTAACATTTGACGAAATCAAAAAGATAGTGTTTTGATGATAAATGAGCAGAATGTAATAAAATATGATTAAATTATTGCATTTTGTCAAAATGGAGCACCCCTCAAAAAAACGATATTAAAAATTTTTTTATGGGAGCCTTGATTAAGGTTATAATGATGTATAAAACAAGGGAAAATCTGAATGGAAAATCTGAAATGTTTTCGCAAAATATGCCATGAGATTAAGATAATTTATGGGTATGAATGAATCGAAAAAGAGGAAAAATGTTATTTGATTACTTTTCAGACATAATTGTGGACAAAAAGGTCTGTGCCGAACACCTTAAATTCATTAATTTCGCAAACTGTAATTTTGTAACTAATAAAAGTATATACAAAAATGGAAAAACAGAATGTTAAGCCAGCCAACGGCAAATTAGGAATAATGGTTGTTGGTCTTGGTGCTGTAACTTCAACTTTTATGACAGGTGTGCTTATGGCTCGTAAAGGGTTGGCAAAACCTGTAGGTTCAATGACGCAATATGACAAGATTCGTGTCGGTAAGGGAGCAGATAAGAAACATCTTCATTATTCAGATATTGTTCCGTTGGCATCTCTTGATGATATAGTGTTCGGTGCATGGGATGTTTATCCTGCTGACGCTTATCGTTCTGCTATGTATGCGGAGGTCTTGAAAGAAAAGGACATAGAGCCGGTTAAGGACGAACTTGAAAAGATTGTTCCTTTGAAGGCTGCTTTTGACAAGAATTTCGCAAAGCGTCTCGACGGTGACAATGTGAAAGACTGCAAGACACGTTGGGAAATGGTTGAAGAGCTTCGTGAGGATATACGTAAGTTCAAGGCTGACAACGGATGTGACCGTATCGTGGTGGCATGGGCTGCATCGACTGAGATTTTCGTGCCTATCTATGAGCCGGTACATGGAACTCTTGCTGCGCTTGAGCAGGCAATGAAGGATAATGACACTGAACATATTGCTCCTTCAATGTGTTATGCTTATGCTGCACTTGCTGAGGGTGCTCCGTTCATCATGGGTGCTCCGAACACAACAGTCGATATTCCTGCCATGTGGGAGCTTGCTGAAAAGACACAGATGCCGATTGCCGGAAAGGACTTCAAGACCGGACAGACACTTGTGAAGTCTGGTTTCGCTCCGATTATCGGTACTCGCTGCCTCGGACTGAGCGGATGGTTCTCTACAAACATCCTTGGAAACAGAGACGGTCTTGTGCTGGATGAGCCGGCAAACTTCCGTACAAAGGAGGTGTCGAAGCTTTCTACTCTGGAGTCTATCCTTGTGCCGGAAGAGCAGCCTGACCTCTACACAGACTATTATCATAAGGTGAGAATCAACTATTATCCTCCTCGCAACGATAACAAGGAAGGTTGGGACAATATCGACATCTTCGGTTGGATGGGCTATCCGATGCAGATAAAGATTAACTTCCTCTGCCGCGACTCTATTCTCGCAGCACCGCTGTTGCTCGACCTCTGTCTGCTTTCAGACCTTGCGGCTCGTGCCGGACGTTTCGGCATACAGCGTTTCCTCAGCTTCTTCCTCAAGTCGCCGATGCACGACTATACAAAGGGCGAAGTTGCTGTCAACCACCTCTTCCAGCAATATACGATGCTGAAGAATGCTATCCGTGAGATGGGTGGATATGAGGCTGATGAGGAAATTGGTTGATTTCTTTTTCTGAGAATATAAAACCATGAAAAGCTTCATCGTTTCTTTCTCCTTTTGGAGAGAGGAACCTTGAGGCTTTATTTTTTACAATATGCCTGAAGGTTTCTTCCGGAACACTATTTTCTGCTTAAAGAACATTCTTTAAGGAGGAGATAGCGGCAAGTGACTGTGTAAGGGTGAGACTGTATTTGCAATCATATAAACCTGTACTGACATGTTGAAAAAATATGTTTTGAGATATTTCTTCCTGCTTTCTGCATGGGTGTCCTGCACTTTGGCTGTTAAGGCTCAGGTGACGGGAGTTGTTATAGACTCAAAGACCAGACAGCCTCTGGACTTTGTGAATGTCTATTATGAGGGGAAGAATGTAGGTGAGCAGACGGATGAGAACGGACGTTTTGTCGTGAAGGAGGATTCTTCGTGGAACGAACTTACGGTTTCCACAATGGGCTATGTCAAACAAGTGGTGAAGCTCATTCCGGGAAAAAAGAAGAATCTGACAATCAGGCTTGTGCCGGAGCCGCGCAAGTTGCAGGGGGTGACTATCACTGCAAAGAAGACCAAATATAGCAGAAAGAACAATCCCGCTGTGGAGCTGATGCGTAAGGTCATTGCGGCGAAGAAGATGAGTGACCTCAGACAGAAGGACTTCTTTACCTATACAAAGTATGAGAAGATGACATTTTCCGTCAATGAATTTACGGACAAAGTCTTTGAGGAAGGCGAATTTAAGAAGTTTGCTTTCCTCAAAGACCATGTGGAGACGTGCCCGGAGACCGGAAAACTTATTCTTCCTTTGACTGTGGATGAGACGCTTTCCGAGATATTCTATCGGAAAGACCCTCATTCGGAGAAGGTGCTGATAAAGGGTGAGAGCAACAAGGGTGTGACGGAGCTGGTGAATACCGGAGAGATATTTACCACCACGCTCAAAGATGTGTTTACGGATGTGGACATCTATGAGAACGAATGCCGTCTGCTCCAGTATCCTTTTAAAAGCCCTATTGCGAACAGTGCCATAAGTTTTTACCGGTATTACATACAGGACACCGTTTTCATAGACAACGACAAGGTGATAGACGTGGGTTTCTTGCCTAACAATCAGCAGGATTTCGGTTTCTCCGGCCATTTGTTTATCATGGCGGATTCGAGCTATCAGGTGCGTCGCGTAGAGCTGAACATACCGGCACGTAGCGATGTGAACTTTGTTGACAACATGATTATTTCGCAGGATTTCACGGAGCTGCCTTCGGGTGAGCGTGTGGCAATCAACAACGACATGCTGGTTGAACTGAAGCTTACCAAGTGGCTTGGCAAGTTTCTTGTGCAGCGCACCACTCGTCTGTCGGACTTTGCCTTTGAGGAAATCCCTAACAAAGTGTTCAAGAGAATAAAAGGGAGTGTATTCCGTGAACCGGATGCGCAGATGCAGGACGACAGTTTTTGGCAGAGCTACCGTAAGGTGGAGCTGACCCAGAGCGAGAGCCAGATGGGCACGTTCATCAGCCGCATTGAAAGTCTGAAAGGATTCAAGTATTTCATCTTCGGATTCAAGGCATTGGTCGAGAACTTTGTGGAGACGGGAGATTCTCTCCATCCGAGCAAGGTGGACATAGGGCCTATAAACACCATTGTGTCTTCAAACGACTATGACAAGATGCGTCTGCGTATTTCTGCTCTTACGACAGCGAACTTCAATCCGCACTTCTTTATGAACGGATATGCCGCATACGGAACGAAAACTCAGAATCTGTATGGAAAATTGCAGCTGACATACGCTTTCAACAAGAAGGCATATCTGCCGCGTGAGTTTCCTCAGAACAACATTTCCGTTTATTATCTTGACGACATAGTGTCTCCGTTTGATAAGTTTATTCCTACGGACAAGGATAATATGTTCACATCCTTCCATGCGAGCAAGGTTGACCAGTATAACCATACTAAGGAGTGGCATGTGGCATACGACCGCGAATGGGAATCGGGACTGAAGTTTAAGTTGAATTTCACCCGTACAAACAATAGGCCGGTGGATGCGCTTTTTTATCAGAGAGTGGGGACCGGCATACTCGATACGGAGACCGGTGTCAGTCAGCCGGTCAATGATCCTTCGATGTGGGTCAGAGACATCACCACTTCGGAATTTAAGGTCGGGTTTACGTTTGAACCGGCTGCCACATACGTCAACACCAAGCAGCGTCGTTTGAAAATCAATCTTGACGCACCGGTATTTACTGTGAGTCATACCGCCGGAATTAACGGCTTTCTCGGAGGAGAGTACGATTATAATGTGACCGAGGCAGGGATGTATAAACGTTTCTGGGTAGGAAGCTGGGGTAAGATTGATGTGGATGCCAAAGCGGGAATCCAATGGAACAAAGTTCCTTTCCCTCTGCTGATACATCCGGCTGCCAACCAGTCTTATATTCTTGAGGACTACACCTTCTCTTTGATTTCCAATCTGGAGTTTCTGAATGACCGCTACGCATCCTTGATGGTGTCATGGGACTTGAACGGAAAGATATTCAACCGTATTCCGCTTTTGAAGAAACTGAAGTGGAGGGAGTTTATCGGTGTCAATGTGTTGTGGGGTACGCTTACAGACAAGAACAATCCTGCTGCTTCCGGCTACAATGACAGCGACTTGTTCTATTTCCCGGGGCATTTCCTTGCAGACGGGACATACGAATGCAACACTCAGATTATGGACAAGAAGACTCCGTATGCGGAACTTCGCCTTGGTGTGCATAACATCTTCAAGATTCTTCATGTAGAATACGTGAAACGTCTGACCTATCTTGACAACCCCGGAACGAACAACTGGGGTGTGAGGTTCATGGTCAGAATGACTTTCTGACGGGAATTTCCATATAGCAGCGAGGCGGAGGAAGAGAACAAAAACTGTGTGTCTCTCCCTCCGCCTCGCTGTTATGTGGAAGTCTTTATAGGCTGTTTTCTTTGTCGCAGATGTTGAAAGGCCCTGTCGGAATTTTCCTTCGCAACACTTCAAGTGTGAAGTCGGTGTCGGCGATGATGCCGTATGAACGCAAGTATTGTTCTATGGTCTTTCTTGCAAGCTCCGGATGATTGTTCTCTTCGCTGAGGTGGCACAGCCATACGTTCTGTAGTCCGGCATGGAAGTTTTCTGCCAAGGCTTCAGCTGTTTGCCTGTTGGACAAATGCCCGGTTCCGCTCATGATTCTTTGTTTTAGATGAAGCGGGTATTTTCCGTTGGCAAGCATTTCCACATCGTAGTTCGCTTCTATTACGATATGGTTGCTTATTGAGATATAATGTTTCACATTATCGGTTGGAGCACCAACATCTGTCATTATAGTGAAGATTTCTCCTTCATGTTCAATGGAGTATCCCACGTTCTGCATAGAGTCGTGAGGAATCTCAAACGGAATGATTTTGAACAGCCCGATTTCAAAAGTCTTGTCTTTTTCTATGGTCTGTACATATTCACTTTCAATCTTGTTCCTTACGTGAAAGTTGCGAGTTATCCCTTCGTGTACAAGCTCTGTGGCATATACCGGGATTTTCAGTTCGCTGCTTATTTTTCCGGCAGCTTTTATATGGTCGGCATGGTCGTGGGTGATGATAAGTGCGCGTATGGTTGACTGGTTTATTCCATAATCGCGGAAATAACGTTTCAGTCGCCTTGGGCTTACGCCTGCATCGACAAGAATAGAGTTGCTTCCATCGCTCAGACAGTAGCAGTTTCCACAACTTCCACTACCAAAACTTATAAATTGTAACATATCGTTTTACCTTGCTTTTCAATTTAGTTACAAAGGTACAGCTTTTTTTGAAGAATAGGCATTGTATTGCAAAAAAGAGCCTTTTTGTGAGCAAGCTGTTTTATGTTTGCAGACTCGGAGGCATAAAAAAACGACTGAAATTCTTAAAAATTTCAGTCGTTTGCGTACCCGAAGCGGGACTCGAACCCGCACAGCCGTAATGGCCAAGGGATTTTAAGTCCCTCGTGTCTACCATTCCACCATTCGGGCAGCCTTGGTTAATTCGGCTGCAAAATTAGCGAATTACATTGGAATGTGAAAAAATACGCAGGAAAAAATGGCTTTTCCTGCGTATAATATATGGATTTTATGCGAACAGTCCTTTGAAATTAGCTGCAAAGCCTTTCTTTAAGATGATTTCGCATAGAGCCGGACAGTGCTATAGGCTTGTGTTTTCTCACGATTGTTCTTTGCCTTACTGCTTCAGATATTGTTCAATCTGTTCTGTAATCTGTTCCATGCCTTTGATGGAAGGATGTCCGTTTTGCTTGTCGATGTCCTTTAGTTCAATGCAGCCGATACCGTAGTGGGCACATACGGTCTTCGCTGATTCTGTAATCTTGTCGCTCAGTTCATTGTTGAGGATGAAATACAGTTCGACATTCGGATAGCGTTCTGCCATATCTGACAGCATGTATGCCATGGCAGGACGGAACTGGTAAAGTTCCTCTTTAGTCCAGTTCTCATATTTATATTCGCCCATTGGAACATTCGCCCAAGAGTCGTTTGTTGCTCCGAAGATGAAAATGATGTCCGGGCAGCCGAGATTGTTCATACGGGTAATGAAGGAACGGTCGCTGTAGTCTTCTTTCCTGTATCCGGTGTGGCAGATTGTAGAGCCGGAGAAAGAGTTGTTTACACACAGTCTGTAGCCGTTCCTGCTTATGAACTTGTGCCACCATGTTTGGGTGACACTGTTTACATCAGTCTTTTTCGGTTGTTTCCAATACCAAATCCTGTTGGTGTCCGGTTGCAGATAGCCTTCAAAAGTAGAGTAGGAGTCTCCGAGAATAGATACGGATTTGCGAGACTGCCCCATACATAATATAGATGTAGAGAGGAGCAGCAACATGGTGAATGTAGTACGTTTCATAGTTTTAATTAAATTTGTATTCATGGTTTTTTAATTGTTTTTGTTAGAAGATTGTTGCAAAGATACAACTTTTTAATACCCTTCTCGTGTTTTTTCCTTACTTTTGCAGCAAAGTAATTTGTAATAAACAACCTTTATGAAAAACAAATCGTTGGGATTGCTTGCATTCGGATTGTTGTCTGTGACAAGCATACAGGTAGGGGCGCAGGCGCCTCATCCGGAGAGGGTGTATCTTTCCGGTAAGGGAATTGACGATACACGTACATGGGACTTTTATTGTTCCGGCGGTCAGAACAGTGGAAAATGGAAGAGAATAGAAGTGCCGTGTAATTGGGAACTTCAGGGCTTCGGCGAATATACATACGGAAGATATTATACGGTCAAAGGGCAGAAGCCAAGTGACGAGACCGGTATTTACAGAATGAAATTCAAGGCTGACAAAGCTTGGGAGGGACAGACTGTGAAGATATTCTTCGATGGTGTGATGACCGATACTGAGGTTATGGTGAACGGGCATAAAGCCGGCGAGACACATCAGGGCGGTTTCTATCGATTCTCATACGACATTACCTCTTTGATTGAACCGGGAAAGACGAATACACTTGAAGTGAAAGTGGCAAAAGAGTCGGCAAACCGGCTTGTCAATGCTGCGGAAAGAAAGGCGGACTGGTGGCTCTATGGAGGAATATATCGTCCGGTATGGCTTGAAGTGCTTCCGAAAGTCCACATCAGTCACTATATGCTGAGTGCGGAACAGGACGGGACTCTCTCCGCTTCGGTGGATATGGAAGGAGATGCCAGAGGATATGAAGTTGCCGTTTCCGTGCGTTCTCTTAAAGATGATAAAGCACTATCTACCGCTGACGGACAGCAAGTTGCTTCTTTCAAGATTGACAACGGCAATAAGGAGCAGTTTATGAAAGCAACGTGGACAAATCCTGCTTTGTGGACTACGGAGACTCCTAATCTTTATGTGGCAAAGATTGAACTGAAAGATGAGAGCGGCAAAACTGTCCAGACACGGGAGACACGCATCGGATTCCGTACAGTTGAATTTTTCCCGCAGGACGGACTGTATATAAATGGTGTGTGTCAGGTTCTCAAAGGAGTCAATCGTCATTCTTTTTCTGTTGACGGTGGACGCGCTACTTCTGCCGCCATGAGTCTTGAGGATGTTAAGCTAATCAAGCAGATGAATATGAATGCGGTGCGTTCTCATTATCCGCCCGATGAGCATTTCCTTGATATGTGCGATTCGCTTGGAGTGGTGTATATGGACGAACTTGCCGGTTGGCAGAATGCTTACGACACTCCGGTGGGCGAGAAGCTTGTGGCGGAAATGGTTCGTCGCGATGTCAATCATCCGTGTGTGGTGATTTGGAGTAATGGGAACGAAGGCGGATGGAACACAGACCTTGATGCTTTGTTTGCCAAACATGACAAGTTGCAGCGTCGCCATGTGGTGCATCCTTGGGCCGATTTCAATGACCTTGATACTCACCATTACCCTGCCTATCTCACGGGAGTGGCACGCTTTACAAATGGCTACAAGGTGTTCATGCCTACGGAGGTTATGCATGCCATGTACGATCAGGGCGGTGGTGCCGGATTGCGTGATTTCTGGGATAGATGGCAGACAAATCCTATGTTTGCGGGAGGATTCATCTGGGTGTTTACCGATGAAGCACCTAAACGGACAGACAAGGGTGGCATTCTCGACAGCGACAAGAGCAATGCTCCGGACGGTATTCTTGGTCCTCGCCGTGAGAAGGAAGGAAGTTTCTGGGCTATACGCAGCCAATGGTCTCCAATACAGATTAAGCCTCTTGTCATAACGGAGCATTTTGATGGCTCTCTGTTTGTGGCAAATGAATACACATATACTTCATTGGCTGAATGCACAATGAAATATAAGGTGCGTACTTGCGCCACACCGATGTTACATCCGGGTGACAATGCGGTATATACAGAGGAGAACCCGAATTTCTCTGAGGAAGAAAATCGGGTGATTGCTGAAGGTGTGGTGGCACTGCCTAATATAGAACCGGGAGAAACGGGCAAGACAAAGTTCGCATTGCCTGAGAATTTCCGTGAAGGCGATGTGCTTGAACTTGAAGCTTTTGACAAAAATGGAGAAAGCATGAATGTCTGGACTTATCCGATACGTCTCGCACGTCAATATTATGAGCATCAATTTGCTTTCACACCTATGACGCTCGAAATGTTGCCTGCACCGACTGCCACTAAGACAGCTACGACTGTAACATTGAAGAGCCATAACGTCATTGTTGAGTTTAATGCAGAAACCGGTACAATCAACAGTGTCAAGGTTTATAAGAAGATTGAACAGGATAACAACGGTAAGAAAAAGAATAGCCGTACCGTTTTCTCAGGAAATAATCGCGAATTGGTGGAAGTCCCTCTTAAAGACGGTCCTGTGGCTGTGGGAATGAAGATGCGCTATGAACCGGAACTCAGCTATATTAAGGAAATAGACAATTGTGCCGTCTTTTGCGCCAAATATAAAGGAGCGGCAGATTCTATTGTGTGGAAACTGAATGAACGCGGTTTGCTGAGCATGGATGCCATCCTGCTTAACCGTGCTTCCGGCGGAGGCGGGTTTGATGACGCTTTCATGGATACCCAAGTGAAGAACCTCGGACTTACTTTCTCTTATCCGGAAACGGAATGTACGGGTATGAAATGGTTCGGTCGTGGTCCGTACAGAGTGTGGAAGAACCGAATTGCCGGCACTAACTATGCGATATGGCACAAGGACTATAACAATACCATTACCGGAGAAAGCTATGAGAATCTTGTGTATCCGGAGTTCAAAGGATACCATGCCAACATCTATTGGGCTACGATAGAGAACACCAAGACTCCGTTCACTGTATATTCAAGAGCTGACGGACTGTTCCTTCATGCTTTCACTCCTCAAGAGCCGGAAGGAAGGTTGAGATCTACGATGCCTGCGTTCCCGAAGGGAGATATTTCATTCCTGCTTGACATTCCTGCAATCTGTTCATTTAAGCCTATAGAACAGCAGGGACCGAACAGTCAGCCGGGGAACATACGTATCAAGCAAGGAGATGAGGGACTGCACATCAATCTTACTTTTGATTTCAGATAATTAATCTGTTTGTGCGCATATCCTTTTTTGTCCTTGGACATATAAAATAATCAGAGTGGGTGTATTCAACAGCTCTTTCCGTGGTTTGCGAAAGAAGAGTCTGTGAATACACCCACAATGTTTCTTATAGGTTTGAGAACAATATTTCCTTATAAATAATAGAAGTTTTTGTAATTGAATGTTGTCAGCGGGGAATGGACGTCATCCAAAGCCAGCATCCTTTGGGGAATTTCACTCAAAGGGATGTTCTCATCGAGCAATGCGCGCAGACGTTTTGCCAGCTTCACGTTCTCTCTGTCCAATTCCTCTTGTGTGGTTTCTACTTCGTACAGTGTGGCTTCATCCGGTTCAGAAATAATCATACCGGAGAACAGACCATGCAATCCTTCTTTTTTTGCAAACAAATCTGCATTGCACCATACAGCCACAATATTTCCTCCGTGTTTTCGCAGAGTGTGTGCATGGGAATGACCAACAATGGTTTTGTCGAAATCTTTTTGATTGTCATCTTCACGAAAAAGCAGTCCCTTCTCCAAACCGTGTCCAAGTAGCATGATGCGTTCCTGTGAAGAGACATGATAGAGCAGGTGTCCTATCTCATTGGCGGAACGGTAATTGCTGATTACTTGTGCTTCTAGCCCCTCATACAGTGCTGAGAGCATTGCTGTGGTCTTGTCTTTAGGATGTATCACTAACATTGTTTCTTTGTTTTTTATTATTACACGTACTTTATCTCATATCGACTGTCATATCACAAAGTAATGTATTTGTTTTTGAATTATCAAATGTCTTGTGCTAAATGTACTCATATAATAGTAGGTGTTTTTGTTTATTAGGTGAATGCACTTGCTAAGAAGCCGTTTTGAATTTGTTACGAAAAATTATCATAGACCGTCTTTCGGCAATTTAGAGGGTCTTTTGGGTTGTTTTCTCCAAGTATCGTCAGTCATACAGTCGATATGCCTTACCTTGAAAAGACTATGAGGAAGATTATGGCTCTAACACCAACATGGTAACTTTAGAGGGGGCTCGACAGACTCCTTGTGTATATTTAGTAGGTGTGTTCACAGACTCCTCATGTATATTTAGCAGGTTGTATTCGACAGACTCCTCCGTCGCTACCGCGCCACCTCCCCTAACTTAGGG
>JAJPZU010000231.1 GCA_021204165.1 Prevotellaceae bacterium | reverse complement strand
AATGATATTTTCGCCCAAAATGAAAATTTAACATTTGAAGCCGTTTTTTGCCGAGTGCGAAAAGACAAAAAATCCAGCTTTAAGATAACTTATTGATAATCAGTAAAATACAAAACTTGCAAAATTACTCAAAAAAACGCGCCGGACGCAATTTTTTGACAAATCAGAGCATTTTGGTAATCTGTTGACTACCAATAAATTATAGCTAAATTTGCCGTTTAACACCCCAAACACCGCCCAAAATACACTTACTTTTTAGTTTTTGTTCAGACGCTCTTCTGAAACAGCCAATTACATACTTCTTAACATTTTATCCGAAGCCCACCGTTTTTTACCCCGAAATTCGGTGTTTTTTTATTTTCACCGTGGTGATTTTAAAACTCCACCGCGGTGTGAAATCGAGTAGGAGGTAAATACTAATCATAGGTGTTTATCTCCTACTTTCATATTTACCGACCTCTCACACCACCGTACGTGCCGTTCGGCATACGGCGGTTCCTCATTTAGGCTGCCATTTGACATACTCGTCATAAAGAGTAGCGTAACCCTGCAACCGTAAGCGTTCGTTGGTGACAGCCCTTGTCAGTATCCAGCTGGAGGCTGTGCGCCAATAGGACTTGCGTGTGTTGCCCCACATATAGGCATGATATTCATCTATGCCGCATTTGATGAGGTTTGCCACTTTCGTCTTTGGCTTCTTCCACGCTTTCCAGATACACATGCGCAGACGGCGGCGTAGCCACTCGTCAGTCTCTTGAAGCAGTTTCTTCATTTCGGCAAGATGATAATAGCCTATCCAACCTGCGATGTATTGTTTCAATGCACGCTTCCTGCGCTCATAGCCCCATCCATTGCTTCTGCGAGTCAGCTCTTTCAGCTTGCGGCGCAGCTTTGCTTTGGATTTGGCATGAAGACGAAGACGGCACTCGCCTTTTACCACTCCGAACGTGTAACCCAAATACTTGACCTTGCCGACATAGGCTGACACGGTCTTTTCCTTGTTCACACGAAGATGAAGTGAGGCTTCAATAAATCGGGTGATGGATTTACGCACTCGTTCCGCTCCCCTCCTGCTCCTGCAAAATATCAGCGCATCGTCGGCATAACGGACAAACTTGTGTCCCCTGCGTTCGAGTTCTTTGTCGAGTTCGTTAAGCATGATGTTGCTCAACAAAGGACTTAGAGGACCGCCTTGAGGTGTACCCTCTCCGCTCACTTCAAACATTCCTTTGTTCATCACTCCACTGCGAAGATACTTGTGGATTAGGCTCAACACCCTGCCGTCTTTGATTGTACGGCAGAGTATCTCCATGAGCTTGCTGTGGCTTACCGTGTCGAAGAAGCGTTCCAAGTCAAGGTCCACTGCATAGCGGTGTCCCTGGCTGATTATCTTCTTAGCTGCACGCAGTGCATGGTGGCAGCTGCGGTGAGGACGGAAGCCGAAGCTGTTCCTATAGAACTGACGCTCATAGACAGGGGTCAGTATCTGGTTGATTGATTGTTGGACAAGGCGGTCAACGACAGTCGGGATGCCCAGCGGTCGCATCTTACCGTTATCCTTGGGTATCTCCACCCTCATGACCGGGTTCGGACGGTAAGTACCGTCCAGTAAGGAGCATATCAGAGATTTTCCGTTGGCTTGAAGCCATGGGAGCAACTGCTCGCACGACATCCTGTCAATACCGCCACAACCCTTGTTCCTCAACACGCACTTACAGGCCTGGTTGAGGTTTGCAGGATTGAGGATTGTCTCCAACAAGTGATCCTTGTCAAATGGAACTTCCACGATGTTGTCTTCGGTCATCCAAATGTAAGTCTGCACCCCCTCGTACCCTTCGAATTCCGTTCTGTCTCTCCGAGGGCGGTCTTTAACTTCGACTAAAGTTTTCTGCATTCCTACTTGCATCCGGTAACTTTCAATTACTGTCGTTTAATAAAGGTTCGGTCCTTCATAGGAGCCTATTGACAAGGCTACTACTAATATGACCTCGGCTGACTTCTCACGGCAAGCGTTACTCCATACTTTTCTTTTTTTTAACTACTCTGTATGTCCGTGAGACCTCCTCGGATAAGGGCATTGTCTTTCCATCTTATACTTGCTTCATTTACACCAGCCGTCCCGAATAGCTATGGGACTTTGATTTGTTTTGCAATCTAATCCACGGCCAAATGCCTTATATGAAGTTTCTATACGTCAGGCCAGATGTTTGTCTCAGGCTTCCTTCAGATTCCGAGTCACCACGGACACCCTTGCCATTGACTATGTAATTCCCGCTATTAGGGCTTACTCGGGACTTACACCCGTTAGACAATGCTCATGCCGAGCGTACAAAATGTGCCGGGCAAACGTGAACAAGTCGTTTGCCCGGCACAATATCTGCTTATAAACTCTCAGTCGTATCAGTCTGCGACTATTTCGGATACCCAACCGGATTGTTTATGAGAGGAATCTGCAACTCGGTCAGACCGAGAAGCTTGCGTATTCCGTTCTGATCCATTGTTCCACGAGGCACGGTGCAGAGATTCTTGGCGGCACAATACAGGTTGATGTTCTGGCTTACAATACCTGCATCTACTGCTCCCATGAGCCGCGCATGTTCATTGTTGTCCTTATATTTCGACATGTCCACCACCATCAGGAGGCTTACCGGTGCCTTCGCTGCAAAATCTTGTCTGCCTGCAATCAGACCTCGGTGGTCTCCGTCCGCTTTCTTGACAAGTGTATGCTTCTTGGCGTCATAGAGATAGACAGCCTTGTCGTTGAACACGTAGAGCATAATCTCCTGCAAGTTCATAGCGGTAGGGTTGGTGCGTTTGCCGCTGTCCTTTCGGTTTATTCCTGTCGCTGCCCAGACGAGGTTGGACAGGTCTTTGTCTGTCAGTGGCTTTTCTGAATATTCCCTGTCCGATTTTCTGTTCCGGAGGGCCTCCATTAGCGTTTTTCCTCCTTGGGGGTCAGGCGGTAACAATTTTATGTCCTGCGCTCTGCAAAGCGAGAATGCCGCCGAGAACATGGCGGCAACGAGTAATTTCCTCATAATCATGTGGTTTTAGAATATGTGTCGGCTTTTGCCTGAAAAACAAATTTATTCCTCTTCCTTTTTCCATTCCAGAATGTTGGCGGCAATGGTGTCTGCCGACTGTATCAATGAGCACAGCGGACTTTTGTTGCGTGCCGTGTTGAGACAATTCTTCAGTTCTGCGCTTTGGAATGGCAAGTCCCATGCAGTCATGTGCCAGCGTATCGCCAGCATCTCATCGTCGGTCATTTCGAGTCCGCTGAGGAGAAGCACAATCACGGATTTCTCGCCGTGCCCCATAGGGAAGTTTGAATAATCGACGTCGTATCCGTCATAGTCCTCCCAGTTGCCATAAGCGTTCTTCCGCTTTTTGACCGCCTTCTTGTATATGTCAGCCTTGCACACATCATGCAGCAGCGATGCGATGATGACACTGTTCTTCGGCAGATAGTTTTTCATTTCCGGCTTCATACCAATCATCTGCTCCCGCAGCATCAGTCCCGCTTTGCACACATTGAGCGAATGGGCGGCAAGCCCGCCTTCGCAGTCGAGATGGTGCTTGCTCGACGCCGGAACTTCGAAAAAGCCGAGTTTCTCAAGGTCTTCTATCACATAGTCTATGCCTTCGCGCGCTGTAGATTTCAACAGGCTGATAAATTCATCTTTGATTTCTTTGATGTTCATTGTCTTGTGCTTTTTTATTATGGGGCAAAAGTACAAAAAATGATGATTAAAATAATAACTTTGCACCTCAGAAACTGTTTGAATTTTCTCGTAATCAATTAAAACAGTTTATTTAATTGCAAGGATTTATATCAATCGGAGAATGAGTACGACCATTTATTTGATGCGCCACGGCGAAACGGAAGAGAACTTGGCGCATATTCTTCAAGGGCATCTTCCGGGCAGACTGACCCGGAAAGGGGTGGAGCAGGCGGAGATTGCCGGAGAGAAGTTGAAGGATATGCACATTGATGTGATTGTGTCGAGCGATTTGCAGCGGTGCGCAGACACAGCGGAGATTGTCAATTGCCGCATCTGCCGTGACATTGTGTTCACCAAGCTTTTGAGGGAACGGGATTGGGGCTCTCTCACGGGGACGGTGGTGGAAAAAGGAAAGAAGATTGTCCTCCCGAAAGATGTGGAAAGTGTGAAAGCCATGAAAGCCCGTGCCCGAATCTTCATCGACTATGTGATGAAGACTTATCCCGGAAAGACGGTTCTTGTCATCAGCCACGGCTTTTTCTGCCGTTGCCTGAGAGCTGTGGCAGGAGGCGGTGAACTCGAAGAGATAAGGGCAATGGGAAATGCCGACATTCTGAGGCTGGAACTGGAATGATGCCCGAGACAAAGGGCTTACACCTCTATTGTCTCGAGTGTCGAGAAGGAAAGGCGACCGTGCTTTATAGGGAAAGCCACATCGTAGCGGCTTTTGACTTTTTTCTTTCCCTGCTTTCCCGGTTTGAAGCGCAGCTTTCTTGCCACACGGAGTGCCTCCTCATCGACAGCCGTATCCACATGCCGTATGATTTGTGTGTCTATGACTTTTCCTTTCTCATTGATGATACATGCGACAACCACCTTGCCATACACTTCGGTGTTGGGCGACGGATTCTTGAAGTTCTTTTCAATGTAACGATTCAGCGCATCGTCACCGCCCTTGAACTGAGGAGCCGTAAACGGTTCTCTATTGCGCGGCTCGACTCTCTGTGAAAACGGATTTCCGCCGAAGCCGAAGTCGAAGAATTGTGCTTTTGCCGAAAACTGTACGGCAAACAAAATGAAAAAAAGTGATACAATCTTGTTCATAAGCCCTATTGGTTCATATTGTCCGCCAAAAATACGGCAAAGTTTTGAAACAGACAAGAGATTTTTTTGCATGATGTATCTACAAATCCAAGAATGTCTTGAGTGTGTCGGCAACTCCGTCCTCATCGACAGACGCTGTGACATAGCGTGCTGCCGCCTTCACCTCGTCGTTTGCATTCCCCATAGCCACTCCGTATGCCACGTGTCTTAACATGGAAATGTCGTTCCCGCCGTCACCGAATGCCATTGCTCCGGAAAGAGGAATGCCATAATGGTGAAGCATAATGTCTATGCCGTGGCTTTTGCTGTTCCCCTTCGATATGACATCGGCAAAATAGGGATGCCACCTGTGCGCACTGCATCCCTTCAGCACATCGGACATGATGTGTGATTCCCGGCTTTCAGGGAAGAAAGCGATTATCTGCATCACCGGCATGTCGAGGCAATGCTCTATGGGAGCCGTTCTTGTCGGTCTGACTTTCAGCAAACTGAATATTTCTTCGGTCTGCGTGTTGCAGTCCGTGAGAAAGACCTCTTTGTCGGAGGCAAAAGCAATGGGGAACGGAGTTTCCCGATAATACTCTATCAGTCTTTCGAGGTCTGTGCGGCAGACAGAAGAACGGTATATCGTTTTTCCGTCGGCAGTGGCGCACATCGCACCGTTCACGGAGATGATGCCGTCATACTCCAAAGAGCCGAGATTGTCGATGAAGGGCAGCGGTCTGCCTGTGGCGATGAAAATCTTCACTCCCTTCTTGCGTGCGGCATGTACAGCCTGAACCGCAGATGGCGGAATGGCATGAGTCTTGAAAGAGACCAGCGTACCGTCAATGTCGAAAAATATCGCTTTGATGTTATCCATTATAAAGTTTTTTTATCAGAGTTGTAAAGTATTCTTGTCGGAATGCCCGACTCCGGAATGTCCCTGTCAGAAAGTAATGTACGGAGCAAGCTTCTCCATTTCCTCTTCTGTGAATATGTGGGTTGCGTCCAGCTGTTCTCTGTCCTTAATCTTTCCGTACAGCCGTATGTACTTTAAGAGCTCGCGAGTCTGCTCGTAGGAGATATACGGGTGGGAATTTAGTTTCTGGAAACTTGCTTCGTTGATGTTGAATGTATTTATATTCGGACTACTTATTTCAAACCATTCAAGCAGTTCCGGCGAAAAAATCTTGATTTCGCACAACTACTCCACACTGTAGAAGCCGCCAAGCCGCTCCCGATAGCGGATAATACCTCTTGAAATGTAGGTGCCGATTCCCGGAATGCGTTTAAGAGTGACGGTGTCCGCAGTGTTGGGATCGACTTTCGTAAGCGTCTGAAACTTGTCGGAAGTGTATCGGCGGCGAATAGTAGCCGTATCCTTCTTCTCAGTCACCATATCTTTCTTCTCATTCGCTGCCACATGGTCAGCAACGGTATGTTTCCCGGTCTTGCGATTCGCCTTAAACTCTTCACCGATATACACATACGGCAACAGACGTTCCACATCTTCGTCGCTCCAACCGTAGAGTCTGGACAAGGACTCTGGAGTCCGGAATTTTCCGCCCGCTCTTCTGTAGTTCAGCAGAGCCTTGGTCTGTCCGGGGCGCAGTCCGAAGCCGGCGAGTGTGGATGAGTCCACCGTATTCGGGTCAAAACGATGGAGGCAGACCGTTTCTTCTTCGCCATAATCGGAAGTTTCCCCCTTGCCGGAGTGCCGCACTTCCTTTTCCGGGCATATATTCTCAGACTCTTCTGTCGGTTTCCGAGAGTCGATGACAAAGAGAACGGCAATGCCACATACCGCCACAACTGCAAGGATGATGATGACCCTGCGGTCGGACTTCGGGAAATAAAAGAAATCGTGAGGCATGTCGGCAGTTTTAAATCTTCAGATTGCGTACAAATCAGAACAGAATGCCGAACTGATTGAGTATGACACAGCAGATGGCAAGAGGTGCCACATATTTCAGAATGAACAACAGCACTCTGAAGTAGGGCGCACGGATGATGCCGCCGTTGGTTATCTCGTCGCGGAACAGTTGCTTGTCCAAATGCCATCCCGCAAAGAGCGAGATGAACATTCCGCCCACAGGGAGCAGTATGTTGGACGATGCAAAGTCGAACAAATCGAATATGGTCATGTCCCACATCCTGAAACCGTTGAGTACACCGAATGACAACGAACAGAAGATTCCGAGGACGATGCAACACGATGTAATGATGGTGGCTGCCTTGCGTCTTGACATGCTGAACTCTTCAGACAGATATATGGTCGCCACTTCGTGCATGGATATGGTAGATGTGAGAGCCGCCACTACGAGCAGGATATAGAACATGACGGAGAAGACGTATGCAAGAATCGGCGCACCGGCAAAAGCCTGCTGGAACACATTTGGCAATGTAATGAAAATAAGCGACGGTCCGATGTCCTCAGCACCCAGTGCATAACCCGCACTGAAAGATGCCGGAAAGATGATAAAGCCCGCCATGAGTGCCACGAAAGTATCTATCACGCAGACATTCAGTACCGTCTTCGCCAAATTGGTGTCTTTCCCGAAGTAAGAAGCGTATGTGCAGAGACATCCCATGCCAAGGCTCAGCGAGAAGAAGGCTTGCCCCATTGCACTGAGCACCACGGAACTGTCAATTTTGCTGAAGTCCGGCTTTATGAGAAACTCAACCCCTTTCGATGCTCCCGGCAGTGTGACAGAGCATATAACAAGAATAACGATGATAATAAAAAGGAGAGGCATCAGAATCTTTGAGAACTTCTCTATGCCGCTGTTCACTCCTCTTACTATCACCACGTGGGTCAATATCAGAAAAGCGACAAGCCACAGCACGGGTTTCCAAGGGTTTCCCGCAAATTCGCCGAACATGCGGGGAAAGTCTTCTATGGTCTTCCCCTCGAAAGCATTCGACGCGGCAAGTACGGCATATTCCGCCGTCCATCCCGCCACCACGGAGTAATAGCTCAGAATCATGAAACCGGTGAACACGCCAAGCCTTCCCACCCATTTCCATTGGGTGCGCGGAGCCAGCATACGGTATGCACCGGCTGTATTGGCATGAGTGTGACGTCCGATGAGAAATTCGCTCAGCATGATTGGCATACCCAGCACGATGATACATATTATATATAGCAGTATGAATGCCGCACCGCCGTTCTGCCCCGTCTCAATCGGAAATCGCCAGATGTTGCCAAGTCCAACTGCCGACCCTGCTGCCGCAAGAACCACTCCCAACTTGCTTCCAAAGTTTTCTCTTTCGCCGATTTTCATGATACAAAATTCAAATTGACATTAAAATAACAAAAACACTTCGCAAAAATACAAAAATATCCGTACTTTTGTTACGGTTTTCAACAAATACTTCTTATGCAACTGATTAAACATTATTTCTTGTCTTGTTTGACCTCTTTAGCTATTGTCATTCTCTCCGTCATGCCGATTCCGGAAGTTCCCGAACTTGCTGAAGTTCCTTTGTGGGACAAATGGGTACACTTTGTGATGTACGGCGGATTGTCATTAGTGCTGTGGTTTGACTATTGCCGCAAAAAAAAGCAACGTCGCGTAAATGTACGTGTCGTTGCCCTTACGTTGATTTATCCCACAGTGCTTGGCGGATTGCTTGAAATAGTGCAGGCATATTGCACCACCTGTCGCAGCGGAGACATGCTGGATTTTTATGCAGATGCCATTGGTGCCTGTCTGGGATTCATACTTGGAGCTTGTGTCGTGCGCAAACTCCAACTCTTCTAAAGCTTTTTAATTGTTAGTGATAGTTAAGCGGTGTTCCAATGTTTCTAAGCAGATATATTTCATAACTATCACAAATGATTAAAAACAGTCAGACAATCATTCCGCCTCGTCTTTCCACAAAGAATAAGGACGGCGCATAAGATGCGCATTATAATAGCGGCGGTCTCCCGTCACTTCCTTTCCGAGAAAACCCGGTTTGACGTATGCCTCATCTTCGCTTGAAAGCTCTATCTCCGCCATGACAAGCCCTTCGTTCTCACCGAAGAACTCATCCACCTCCACCGTGTGACTGCCGCTCCTGACAAGCCAGCGGTTCTTGTCAATGCGTCCCGGCATACAGAGTTTCAGCATTTCTTTGGCATCGGGGATAGGTATCTCCGTCTCAAATTCGTAGCGAGACAGCCCCGCCTTGTCCGAAGGACCTTTTATGGTCAGATAACCCTTGTCGTCGCGTATGCGTATCCGCACCGTTCTTCCGCTTGCACAGTCGAAGTAGCCCTGCTCTATATGGCTGTGCGCGTATGCCTTGTCTTTATATTCTCCGGTGACAAGGAATTTCCGTTCTATTTCCGTACTCATCTGATTTGACCGGTAAACAGACAAACAAACGAGTAAACAAGCGTCTGTCCATCAGTCGGAGAGCCATTATTTACTCGTTTGTTCATCCTATTTAAAAATATTCTATTCATTACTTTCCGCGGCGAACTCCATCAGATAAGCCTTGATGAAGTCGTCGAGCTTTCCGTCCATCACACCGCCCACATCCGAAGTCTGGTAGTTGGTGCGGTGGTCTTTCACACGGCGGTCGTCAAAGACGTAACTTCTTATCTGCGAGCCCCACTCGATTTTCTTCTTTCCCGCTTCCACCTTCTGCTGTTCAGCCATACGCTTTTTCAGCGCGCGGTCGTAGAGCTGTGAGCGGAGCAAGCGGAGTGCGTTCTCACGGTTCTCCAGCTGCTTACGTGTTTCCGTATTTTCAATCAAGATTTCTTCCTCTTCGCCTGTATCAGGGTCAACATACTGGTATCGCAGACGCACACCCGTCTCCACCTTGTTGACATTCTGTCCTCCGGCACCGCCTGAGCGGAACAAGTCCCACGAAATCTTGCTCTTGTCGATGACCACTTCAATGGAGTCGTCAACAAGCGGAGTGACGAACACAGAGGCGAATGAAGTCATACGCTTGCCCTGTGCATTGTAGGGAGACACGCGCACAAGACGGTGGACACCGTTTTCGCCCTTGAGGAAGCCGTATGCTTGGTCGCCCTCAATCTCCATTGTCACGGTCTTGATGCCGGCTTCGTCGCCATCCTGATAGTTGCTGATAGTGACCTTATACTTGTGTGCCTCCGCCCAACGCTGGTACATTCGCATGAGCATCGAAGCCCAGTCCTGACTTTCCGTACCGCCTGCACCGGAATTAATTTTAAGCACGCAGTCCATGCCGTCGGCTTCGCTGCGCAGCATGTTCCTCAGTTCAAGCTTTTCGATGAGTTCGACGGCAGCAGCATAATCGTTGTCCACCTCCTCTTCCGTGACCATCTCGTCCTTGTAAAACTCAAAAGCCAGTTCGAGTTCGTCTGTCGCCGACTTCACCTCCTTGTAGCCGTCAATCCATTTCTGTATGTCTTTCACCTTCTTCATCTGTGCCTCCGCCGCCTTCGCATCGTCCCAGAATCCCGGTGCCTGAGTTCTCAGTTGTTCCTCCTCCACCTCTATAAGTTTCTGTTCTATACCGAGGTAACGGTAGAGCGCGTCCGTGCGCTCCTTGACATCTTTCAGTTGTTCTGCTGTTATCATAAATGGCAAATTTTGGATGCAAAGATACGACAAAGAAACGAGAAGAATGCAGATTGCCGGAAGAATGTGCGGCATGAATGGCCTCCGTGGAACAGAAGAATTTTCAACAGACTCCTCCCGCTTGTTTTTTAGAGACAGTTTTATTTATCCTAAAAACAGTGGAACTGTCTCGCAAGAAACGGCTCCTGATGCCTACAGCTTCCAGTGTAGGCACAACCACGTTGCTGTCTGAATTGCACCTCTGCAGAGCCTGTTTCCTCGTCCCACTGCGTATCAAACTTACAAATTCATCTTCGAATATTTAAATAACAAGAAAATTTAGCTAAATTTGTATCGACATCTCCTGACTTCGTCACTTAAAAAATGGTATTTTTGTATTTGATTGATATATAATATTTTGTAAATTTGTGTCACCTAAAAATGGGTGACACGATGCAAAAATGTATATACGAAAGAAGAAATATCCATCAGGTAATATAGGAATAATAGTCGTAGAAAAGATTCACGGCAAGATGAAGGAACTTCACACCGTTGGCATAGCACACAACGAAGAAGAGGCAGAAGGGTTAGTTGCTCAAGGCCGTGAGTGGATTGACCGTGAGGAGGCACGCCGTCTTCCTCATTACGGGCTATGCCGACGGTGTGGAGCTCACGACAACTCCCTTTACACTTCTCCGCAACAACAATGCTTGTTGTTCCCGAACGGTTCTTTTTACGCTTGACAAACATATTAAAAAAGGCTTGCGTACCCCAAAATTAGGGTATGCAAAGATATAAAATATTATTTATCAATATGTTATGATTTCAGTATTTTTAGTGACGAAGTCAGGAAAAAGGTGAAAGGCATAAAATGCCATATCATAGTAGACAAGAATGGTTTCTTATTGCCGTTATGGTTACAACAGCCAATATCCATGACGGCAAAGCGGCTT
>JAJPZU010000021.1 GCA_021204165.1 Prevotellaceae bacterium | reverse complement strand
GCGTGCCAGAGGGCTTGGAATTTTAACATTTGACAAAATCAAAAAGATAGTATTTTGACATAAAATCAGCAAATAACAACAGGACAAGCTGGAATAGCTTTCATTTTGTCAGAAAATAATTTTGTTAAAAAATATATATAAAAAATTTTGTTATGGGCTTTTAGGTGACTGCATATAGTGTGGCTTACAATTTGTTCCCGCTGGTCTTTATGCCCAATACGGCAGTGGAACAATCGGTAGCCTACAATCGGTTTTAACAGCTTCTAAAGTAAAATTTCTGTTTGGCGGTTTTCCGGACAGACAGGAGCGGTATAAGTGTAGAACTTCCGCATACTTCTCAATTACATTTGATTCCGTTACACTTCAGCATCAGATGGCGATAGCAGGTATTGACATAATGGGAAAATCTGTTCAAGGGAATCCCGTACCGTTGGCACCTCTCAACATAGGATAAGTTTGTGGTTGTGTACAAATCCAGAGCCGGTCGGTATTTCACTTCCGTCTCTGGTTTGCCACATCTTGTCCGATAGGAGGCACTTTGTCATTCTTCTATATCTTCAACACACCGAATAAAACAAGCCGAGCTGGTATTACCTTCTAAAGGTTCGTTCACACCTGTATTGAAGTCAAAGGTAAAATAGTTTATATCAAGAAACGATTTACCGTTTTCATAGTGATTGCACCAGTAAACAGCTCCCGGTCTCATATACAAATTCTCGAACAATGGTCTGTATTTGAGTGATTCCCATCCTGTTTTATATTCAGAATATTTTTTGCTTCGCCATGCATATTGCAGTGACCCTCTGAGTTTATCTCCAAGTCCGGATCCATACCAAGACTTTTCTGTTTTACGTCTTCCATAGCCGGTGGCACCTATCGGGAAGAACAGGTTGTTTCCATTGGTTTTGTTATATACGAAGCATCCACGCATTCCATAACTTGCATTTTCATCTCTATAATAGCCATATACCTCGGATGTTTTATCTAATGTTTCGGTGGCACTATCGCCATAAAGTACACCGTAACCAAATTCTCGGTCTGGGGCATTGCGCAAGGCATTATAATCTGCAACAGATGCCACACGGACTTTTACTTTTTTGTTAGGATTAGTTATATCGACCACTTTAATCTCCTTCTTGGAAAATCCTTCGGAATCAACAGCCTTGTTTGTGGCGGCAAGTATGTTTATCCATGCTTTAGAGCCTCCACCGGCTAAGCTAAGTAGTGAATCATTCACCGGTTTTTGAAAACCGAATTTTTTATTATTCTCGGCAAGAATTGCCTCTTCCAGGTTTCCGTATTTGAAAAGTGACCCTTCCTCTAATGGCGATTTGGTTTCTTCGTTGGAACTGTACAAATTGAAAGAATGCCATTTTATCTTTTCATCATTCAGCACCAGAGGTGCATAGCCTTGGCGGACAAATATGCGGTGATGGCACGTATAATTGTTATATTCAACCAATACAATCGCACAGCGTACCGTTTCACGACTGGCACATTTCCCGTTAAACTCAATATAGAAGTCCATTGGAGAGTCAATCGTTCCATGCACGTATCCATCGCTGTCGGCCCCCTTGAGGCTAATCATGTTATCGTTGTCGATTTCAACTTTTGCACGCCATGGACCTTTAGACTTATATGTCTCAAATTCAGGTGCACTCTCGTAAGGAAGAATCTTCATGACTACATGAAAACTTTCAGTGTGATCCCAACTTCGCCACACACCTTTGGGGTTTACGCATCGACGCACCTGATTGATTGAAACTATTTCAACCAAGTCCTTGCCTTCGCTATCTTTAATTACTTTTTGAGTAGTCTTGTCAATTAACTCCAACTTCAGTTTCGCTTCGCGAGGGTATGCCACATAAGGATTGTTGCCGGTGTAGCCGGTGGAAGGAACCAGCTGCTTGGGACGTGTGAAAAATGGCATCTTCAGACTGTAATAGCCTGTCTTTTCATCATATTCCACTGTATAGTCACCATGAGTACCTTGAGTCAAATTTTCAAATGTCCTTGTCTCATCTCCTTTTTTCCATTCTGTTTTATTTCTATCTGGTTGGTTTTTATAGAAGGCTCCATTATCTTCCGGCGCAATAATCTTTTCTTCATTTTTCTTAAGCGACAGGAAACCGTTCCACACAGCGTCGCGTACATGACCTTCTGGATAGACCTTTGTTGTATCTGCATACTTGTAGGGGTCATCCTCTTTTTCTAAAGTTGGCCACCAGTGGTTTTCGATTATTGTCACTCTCAATTTTACATTCTCCAATTTGCTTCCTTTAAAGTTAATGGGCAACTTGGCTTCCTGATTGTAGAGATAAGAAATGTAGTACGGATTTGGAACAACAAGTTCTTTATCCTCTTTATATTCTATATGCCAATCGACATCGTTTGCATAGCCGTTGAATCTCAGTGTCAATTTATAGTGGCAGTTACGTCTGGCATTATAGTCTTTTATCACATCTTGTCCGAGCATGAAACGGTAGATAATCTTACCCTCACTGGGACGATCGCTCAAACGCGCATCGTAATAACCTTCAATTTCTATGTATGTTCCGAACTCGACACCATCTTTCTTGACATAAGTTGGATCAGTGGGCAAGCCGGGAGCATCAAGTTCTCCATTTTCGTCACAATCTTGTCGCTTGTCCTTAATGTCAGGTCTCGATTTTTCGTTACCCTGAAGGTTTTCATAGAAATAAAGAGCCGGAGTCGTTTCCGTATGGAAATCATCTATTGTGGGCGATTGAGGAGCCTGCTGGCCGGATGGCATAAGACCATAAATAGGTTTACCACGCGAAACGAATGGCCATGATTCAAAATTTTCGTTATTCGGACTGTTCTGTTCTCCGTTATAGTAATATACTTCTCCTTCTTCATGAAGTTCATCTTCCGTCTTCTTGCCGTTAGTCTGCTCGAATGTTGTCGATGTGTAGCCGGGTGTGTTGTCTTTGCCCAAATAGCAGGTTTTGGGTATATGCTTGATTTTTATTGATTTGAAATGTATTCGGATACCATCCTTCAGTTTGGAAGCGTCGAAAGCCACTGTCACCTTGGATGCGGCACGGCGCAGCCAAGCATGGAGTTTTACACTTTTCTCATTCACTACAAGAGATTCGTCGTCTGCTGATAGGGTGGAATCAGAACTCTTTGTGAAAAAGCCCATCATCTGACCATTTTCGACAACCTTTTCCGGAGCAGTATTCCACACAAGTGAAATGCTTTTAAGTCCATCTACTGTTTCTATATCTTTCGCGTACTTATCTGTCAGCAAATCGGGAATGTTTGCCACTGCATACATATAATAGCGACCGAAATCTATTTCCTCCGGCAATTTGAATGTGGCATGCCTTGTTTCTTTTTCCGCAGAATGGTTGTTTTCCGCATCTGCATCGTTACGGTCTTCATAGGATTCGACAAAGTCTTTTATTTCCCATTTATTTATAAGTTTCTTGTTGGAATAATCGTACAACAGCACGTACAGGCTGTTGATTTCTTTCAGCGCATCGCCGGCAGCCCGTGTCTGGGTCAGTGCCGAGGACATGGGTTTGAAGTCCAGCGTGACGGATATACTTGCCGTCCCTTCATCTATGGCGCCATCCTTCATAAATTCGTCATAACAACCTGTAACGGTTGCAATCATCAGGAAGAGAATGATATGTCGTACAAAATGCTTCATATACTGTTATTTATTTTTTTCTCCTAATCCGAATATTGGGTCAAGTTTTACTTCACTGTATGGAATTACATCCACTATGATTTCATTACGATTATACATGGTTATGTTCACTATGACGTGAGTGTTGCGGAAAAGAGCCTTTAAGTTCGGGAACGTGCAGACGAAAGGTTCCTCTCTTCCTTTTATATTAAGTGTCAGGGTATATTCCTGCTCGCCGTCTGTGGCACCGGCCTTGGGGTTCTTGCTTTCGGGCAAGTAGAAGACGGGGATGTTCTCCGTCACACCCGCTTTTGAATTATCAGGATAGTCTATGTCCACCTTCGCTCCTCCTACGATAATTTCCTTCTCGTGGGTATAGGTCTTTTTCTTGTCTGCTTGCCCCGGCAGTTCATAGTCCTTCAACCAGCCTGCGGTTTCCGTCTTTTGATAATCATCCTTTTCGGATGAGGCATCGGAAACATCCTTCAACCACTCTATCCATGTTCTCCCATTAAAAAGCTTGTTGTTCTGTTCGCTGTCATTGACATGAGCCATCAGAAAGTTCTTGTCTGCATGGTTTTTTATTGTAATTTTCTCTACGCACACTTCGTTTGCGCGCCAGTTCATAAAGTTCACCGTGAATTTGGTGGCGACGCGCACTACATAGAAATCCTTCTCTGTCACTCCTTTTTGGGGTATGTCTATTTCGTACATGGAAGACATCGGGATGTTCTTTCCTTCAGAATAGTCAGGTGAGAAATAGAGACCGTTTACTGCGTCTTCAAAGCCGGATTTACCATCTGCATAACTGTCGAAAAATGCAGACAATGTCTTGTTGTTCCCACCCGTTACACCCTCCACTTTAGACACACTCTCTTCGTTGGCAAAGAGGTATATCTTCTTGCTTTCGTCGGGTTTCACTTTGAGCAAGATGTATTTTTGTGCTTGCGCACCGTCCAGAGCATAGAATTTGTTGTGCTCCACCGTTCCGTCAGGATGCAGTATTATGACGCGCACACTGTGCATCTTTTCATTGCTGGGCAGCGTTTCAACTCCTGCTCTTGTTGCTTCTATTGTCTCAATATTAAGGAACAGGGCAGCTTCCGTAACGTTGTCTGGCAAGGATTCTTCCTGACTGTTGCATGCCACCATAAAAGGCAGTGTGAATGCTGTCAGGCAGACTACAATGCTATGTATAATGTTCGGTTTCATCAGTCCAATCCTTTTTTTGATTATTCTATTTCAACATCGCATGGCACTACAACCCATGAATGGATCATAATCTGGCTGCTAATCCATTGGTTGCCCTCGTCGAGGAAGAATGTCAGCACATAGTCGTCCTCACGGTCCAGAAAATCCTGATCGCTCATCGTACGGTTGTATTCCTCCTCGTAATAGTCTTTTGCCAGCAGCACGTAGTCAATTACCGGAATGCGTGCCACGGTTCCTCCTTCTTGGTTTGTGATGGTAAGCAACATTCTTTTATGGTGCGTTTTCATCATACGTCCCACGGTCAGATCGGCTATGGCACCCTTCACATAGATGATGGAACGGGTATCATCCTTTCCCACACCGGCTTCGCCGTTTTGCGTTTTCCAAGGACGGTAAGTGATGTTCTCGTCTTCCATCAGTTCGTTGTCGTGAGCCATCAGCCCGTTCTCATCCTCGATGCGGAAGGTGAACTGGTTCACATCTGCATCTTCTCCCGAAAGATGTTGCAGGATGACGCGGATGTGGTTCGTGTTTTTGGTCAGATACATGGTGTAGTCGTAGTTGCCGCCGTCTTCGTCCTTGGGAAGCGACACATCCAGCGTGCCGTGAAAGAGCCGGTAAAGCCGCTCTTTGCTGTATGCGCCGGACTCGTCGTACTTGCGGTTTAGGGTGCATTGCAACTGCTCCATACGGGTTTCGCCTATACGGGCTTCCGGTACAGAGAATGACTCTTCGTGCTCGCCGTCGTTCCGGAGACCGCACCATGCAAGCAGCTGATAGTCACCGGAAGGCAGGTCGAGCAACATGGAATAGTTCTCTGACGCAGTCGGCTCAATCTGTTCTTCACGCTGCCATACCAGTAGGCCCGATTTGTCGAAGGCATACAGGTGGACCGATGAAACTTCGTTTGCGAAGGCATCGGCCCATTTCAGGTTCTTGTCGTAGCGGAATTTGAGCCGGTAATATACCGAACAGTCGCCTTCTTCCTCGTAGAGCCAACTGTTGCAGGACGACATAGCCAACAAGCAGACTGCCACTAAGCAAACCTTAGCTGCCATATTCCTTATCAATGCCCGTATATTCATATCGTTTATTATTTCTTGATGTCGTTTATATCTATTTATATATATGGTGTGCGGAAGTTCCGCATTCGAATTTCCTCGTCAAGTGGGAGCACCTTCTTTCTATTCGGGTCTCCAGTGTCACACCTCCCTTGTGTACCGGTGGACGGGTACTGTTTTTGTATTCTGTTTGGTTTTATTATGTGTGGGAAACGGGGTTCGCCTCCCACACATAATTAGTATCAGGAATGCCCTTGGGCATTTAGATTCATATTACCAATTCAATTCATAATCGTTAGAGACAATGCGCCAAGAGAGAATATTGATTTGAGCCGCGATAAATGTATCTGTATCTTTTTCCGGCTTCTCTGGATAGATGATTTCCTCTGGATCATAAACCGGTGTACCAAGACCTGTCAATTTGGTGATGTTAGCATCATAAATATGGTTGCGTACAACACCTGTCTTATTACCGAGATGCTTGATGTCGAAATAGTAATAAGTATAACCATCTGTCCAAACCTTAGCAGAACCGAGATCTTTTAATATCTGATTGGCTTTTTCAGCGTCAATAGCGACTGCGTCCTTACTGTTGGAAGTGTACCATTTGCCGTCTTCATCTTTTGCCAACTGAACGTATGACTTGTAACGACCGGCTTCAGTTTGACTTGCTGCCCCGACTACGGTAGCTGTTTTTATAGTCAATTCAGCCGGAGTAATCTTGATGAATGTTATTTTTTCCAATCCATTTTCATCTTTTGTAGTTTCCTTTCTATAAAGACCGCAGTTGTCTGCAAACAAATTCTTCAGACCATCTATGGTTGTTCTTTTTGAACCATACTCTGCAAATTGAAGAGGACTACCGTTTTCGTCAACAAGTTGAGCCGCGATAATCACCTTGGTCGGAGTTGTAGGATCGTCACCTTCCTCCACGTCACTTGCATTTTCGTTTATATAAACCCACTGCGATTTGTCGAATTTTGTCATGGCCTGAGCCTGAAAAAGATTCCCATCAATCTTCTTAGTCTCCGTATCAGAAACGAATGCACCATATTGGTACTCCAAATCAGTTGCGTTGATAGCCCAGAAAGAACGGTGGTAGTCTGCCCAGTTCCATGGTGTATTACCAAACAGATTGTCAGCCCATTCAGGGTTAATCTTTTTTACGAGACGAGATTTATCTGTAACGGCGGTGGTGTTCCAGCCGAGGAACCTGACATAAATCTCCTCGCCATCGTACTCCTGCTTCGTTTCATCTGTAGAAGTTTTGAAAATTTTTACTTCGCCCTCTCCCTCTATATTTATCACTTTCGGTTCCAGTGAGTTGTTAAGACGAACTTTGGCCACTGTGCGCTCAACATAAATCTGTACAGGGTCGTTATATGCCTTCTCAGCAGTATCTTTAATTTTTCCTGCTACACTGACAGCCATTTTCTCACTACCGTTATCTGCGTAGGTTGAGTTACTCATCACAAAATTATCAGAAGTGTATGTCTGGTAGTTGCCCGCTATGTCACCCAAATCTGTAAGAGAAAGGGTTTCATTCGCATTTTCGGTTGTAGGGTTGATGATGGCAACAACCTTATCCGGTGTCTTCTCACCCTTCGGAGTCTGGATAATCAATGTGGCACCGAGGATTTTTTCTACGTTAGGCATATCCTTACCAGCCTCTGATACATCTGTCCAATCCAGATAGTTTTTGAATGAGTCGCCTTCTTTTCTCACATTAGCTGCCTTGTCGTTTTCATCGAAGAAATAGAAACGTACCTTCGTTACCTTGTTTTCTGTCTCCAAACCTTCTTCGTACTTGGCTTTGTTTGGATCTCCTTCAAATTCAGCACGAGTCTCATTCGTTGAGTTCGTGACAAGATTTACCGTCAGAAACTGAGGTTCGCCTAATTCACCGCCGTTATTTCCGGCAGAGAAGTCTTCCTCGTTAGAACAACCAATGAAGGCCAATCCGGCAATCATTGACAAAAATAAATTCTTAATTTTCATACTGTTAATTTTAAAAAAGTTATTATTATGTTTATTCTCACTTTTGTCTTTTTTCCAGTTCTTCAAGCGTCCAGTCTGCTTTTTCTATTCCCATATCTTTCGCCTCCTTCAGGTATATGAGCGCCGTTTCATAGTCGCCCTCGCGTACAGCCAGTGCGCCACGTGCATAGACGGCCTCAGCCGAGTCGCCCGCCTTGTCAAGATACCGATGCGCCGTCTCGAAATCATCGCGACGGATGGCTGCGTTGGCTGCATTCAGGTTCGCCACCTCATCATTCGGGAACATCCGCACAGCGGTCTCGAACACTTCAGTAAATTCGTCCGTGCCCGGTTCATATTCCTGTGCCACCAGATAGAACTCGTTCTGGCTCAGCTTCTGAGGCTGCTCTGCCATGACGCGCTTGATTTCTTCAACATCATAGAACACACGGATCTTATATTCAATAAGGTAGTCGGTGCGACGCAGATACGGATAGCAGTATTGCAGCAGGAACCGGTACTCCTTCGGATATGTCCGTTTGATTCTTGCCTCTTTGGCATCAGGCTCCATGTCGCTGTCTATCATCGCCAATATATCCTCGCGGTGGTCTATGTTAGACTTCTCGACATATTGACGCAGTCCCTCCCAGTTCTCCGGTTCGTAGTCCGTGCCAATGATGCTGTCTTGAAAATGGAACAGCTGCCCGATGTGGTTCTTGAGTGCGGCGGTACGTCCGATGGCAAGGTCCTTGTTATGCTTGTAGGGACTTTCCGGCGATGCGTAACCTTTGAGCCATACGGAAGTGATGGTGATGTCTTTGTCGTTGCGCACAGAATCGATGGTTCCATCTATCTTGTTCAGCTCGGCTGTGTTGTTGTGATAGTCAGGATAGATTATGGTCTGATCGACAGGGAAGTCGATGTAGGCGGAGCCTGACAATGAGCGAGTCTTTTCGACTTCCGCCTTAGGCTGTACAAATATCAAGTCCGGGAAAAAAGCTACGCTGTTAATATTGTGATATCCTAATATGCCTTCGTATTCCGCCAATATCTCATGGCAGCAGCCCCAATCGCTGCGGTGGAACTTGAGCATTGTGCCGTTCATCCAGTCCTTGTATTCAGTGAGGCTGCTGTATGCCACACTGTCCGGCTTTTCCGATGCTCGATACACCGTTTCCGTTTTTCCCGAAATACATTCTATGCCGTTTCTTACATAATAGTAATATCGCCTGCGCCCGTAAATTCCTACTGACGGGAGGTCAATGGAATCCGCCCCATTAACCAGACGCGGTGTGAGCAACACGGCACGGTTGGCGTCCACATCAAGTTCGTTCAGATTCATCATCATCTCCACGGCAAGGAATTTACCCTCATGCTCCATATTGAAGTTCTCAATGGAAACACCCGGTGTGATGCCCTTGGCATTCTGTGCGGCGGTTTCCTGCATACAGACCGTGCCCAGCAAGGCCGCCAATATAAATATCCTTCTTTTCATATCCGTTGTGCTTTAAAATAAGTAAACTAAGTCGATGGCAGCCTTGGTGGGGCCCACATAGTGATGCGGCTTATTTGTCCTCACCTTTTTTCCGCAACCGGAGCACCGGTACTGATCGTAGCGTGTGTAGGAGTAGCCGAAACCTATTTCCGCCTCGAGGTTCCAGTGTTCTCCCAGTATCCATGCGTACCCGTATGAAATTCCGGCCCCTACGAACCAGCCCTGGTAGCGGGCATCCTTCAGTTTTCGTGCGTCAGTGCCCAGAAATTTGATGCCTCCGTCTATTCCGCCGATGTTGTATTCTCCGCCATGTATGTGCGCTCCAAAGAAGTGTGCACCGAAGCGGTCACACAGCCAATAGCGCACTTCAGGCTGTACAGCCCAGTGTTTCCATCTTCTGTTGTTTGATAGTTCCCAAGCATTGAATTGTCCGGTAATATCCAACGTCCACTTGGGCGCCAGCCCCACTTCAATGCCCAGATTCGGATTTAATGCCGCATCAGAGAGCAGATTGGTTTTTACTCCCACGTTTTGCCCCCGAACTGTTTGAGACGCACCGGCAATGACAATCGCCAAAAGTAGAATGATCCGTTTCATTATTCTTGATTCATTATTATTATACTATTCTTGATTACTTATACTATTATTTATACTATTCTTGCTGCTTCATTTCCCGCAATTTCTATTTGTATTCTCTGTCTATCTCTCCCTAAGAGATGTAGCAGAGATAAAGATGAATCGTAATGCACTGAGAATAAGCGGGAACAGATTGTCGATTAATCGGATTTACTTAACATTTAGAAACTTTTTCACATTTAATCGAAAATATCCCTAAGAATTGGGCAAGTATTTTTCCAATTGTTTTGAAGGCGCCTCCTCTTGTTTATTGTAGGTGTACCCACATAAAACAGCAAAAGGAATCTGCCGAATATTTCCGCTTAGAATCATAAAATATTCATATTTGTTTTTTTTACGGTTTCTAAAGCAGAAGTCTAAAAAAGTAATTATTCAGTCCAATTTATATTTGATTTTCAATGACTACAATTTTGATTTTTAGCTGAATAGCTATCTAAAAAAACGGGAAAAGACAGTCTTTTATGTCATATTTCTAATAAACCGCTTATCTTTTCAGCAAATATACTTCTCATAAGGAGAAAGACAGAGAATACAGATAAAGTCACCTAAAAAACGAAAAAAATTAGTCTTTTTATGTCATATTTCTAATAAACTACTTATCTTTGCAGCAAATATACATCTCTTAGGGAGAGAGACAAAAAAATGTAAATAAAGAATGTACATCTCTTAGGGAGAGATATTTAAGTTTCTATTCAGTGCTTTCTTCGTTTTTACCACTTCCTTTTTCACTAAAAATCTTTTTCTTATTATTTGAAAATCACTGTTTTACATAGATTTCAAGATAAAGCTGTTTACTGCACAGGATACCTGATGCTGAATTCTTATTTAGTGTTTGGTTATACAGCTTGATGCTTTCTTTTTATTTCTTCTTAGAAGCTGTTTCCAATTTATTACAAAAAATTATTATAGACCGTCTTTCGGTAATTTAGAGGGTCTTTTTGGTTGTTTTCTCCAAGTCTCGTCGGTCACACAGCCGATATACCGCACCTTGAAAAGACCATGAGGAAGATTATGGTAACACCAATATAGTAACTTCAGAGGGATGTTCTCGGCAGACTTCTCGTGTAGATTTAGTGGGATGTGTTCATTGATTCCTCCTACAGTTTTTTAGCGGGGTGTTCACTGACTTCTCATGGATATTTAGTGGGTGTTCTCGACAGACTCATCATGTATATTCTGTGATTGTATTCGGCAGACTCCTCCGTCGCTAACGCGCCACCTCCCCTAACTTAGGGGAGGAGCCTATATACCTCACGCTGAAAAGACTATGAGGCGGATGGATAGCACTGACAACCAATACGGTAACTTGGGTGGGTGTTTCCGACAGACTCCTCCGTCGCTACGCGCCACCTCCCCTAACTTAGGGG
>JAJPZU010000148.1 GCA_021204165.1 Prevotellaceae bacterium | reverse complement strand
GGGCAATTGCGGAATAGGAGCAATTGGGGAGCTTGCGACGGAGGGCGTGGCGCGTAGCGACGGAGGAGTCTGTCGAGAACACCCTACTAAACATACATGAGGAGTCTGTCGAAAACATCCCACAAAACATACTCGAGGAGTCTGTCGAGAACATCCCACAAAACATACATGATAAGTCTGTCAAGAACAAACAAAGGGAAAAGAAAATTTCTTTTCTGCTTTATACATTCTTTTCAAAACTATCTTTGTTGCATTATCTACTTGAACTTAGGATATATATAATAAATGTAAGGCGAACAATTATACTTTTCAAAATGTTTATCCATCAGGATAAAGTGATACACGGATACAGAAACCGAACTCAGACCGATGTAAGATATAATTAAAAGAGTGTAAAAATAGTATGCCTCCATTGATAACCGCTGTTAATCAAAGGCAGGAATCTGTTAAACAAAATCAAATAAACGGCATTTGCTGAGAAAAAAATTTTGTCGTGAGTAAACTTTGTTGTTATTTTAACATCGAAAAGTTAAATAGACAGATATAATTAACAAAATAAATAGGAATAGTTATGAAACAAACAATTAAAAGATTCTATGGATTTGTAGGGGCAATAGCAATTGTTTCAGGGATAACAGGTGCATTTGCCTATTCTTTTACATCAGGAACAATGAAACGAACAGCGGAAGCAGGAAGGGACATGGTGGAGACTGTTGCCCCCAACACCAAATCGCCGTTAATGCAAGTTTCAAATGAGCTGAATATGCCATCACAGCCGGTTGACCTTACGGAAGCAGCCGAGAAAGGATGTAATGCCGTAGTATATATAAAGGTGGTGATGAACGGCAAGACACAGACCATTGAATATCGAGACCCTTTCGAGGACTTCTTCGGAGATTTCTTCGGCAGGGGCAACGGAGGTTCACAGCGTCGTCAGGTGCAGACTCCTAAGCGGGAGGCTGCCGGTTCGGGAGTTATCATTTCTTCCGACGGGTATATCGTGACCAACAACCATGTGGTGGAGAATGCAGACGATATTACCATCACGCTCAATGACAACCGCGAGTTTACGGCAAGAGTCATCGGACTTGACGCTGACACCGACCTTGCTCTCTTGAAGATTGACGCATCCGACCTGCCTACTCTCGTCATCGGCGACAGCGAATCGCTGAAAGTGGGAGAATGGGTGCTGGCTGTGGGCAATCCGTTCAACCTCACTTCCACAGTGACAGCGGGAATCGTAAGTGCAAAAGCACGCGCACTCGGTGCCAAGCGCGGAGGCATAGAGTCATTTATCCAGACTGACGCTGCCATCAATCAGGGAAACAGCGGTGGCGCACTCATCAACGCACGCGGTGAACTTGTCGGCATCAATGCCATGCTCTACAGCCAGACCGGCTCTTACTCCGGATACGGTTTCGCCATTCCTACCACCATCATGAAGAAAGTGGTGACCGACCTGAAAGAGTACGGCACTGTGCAGCGCGCCATGCTTGGTGTAAGCGGCATGACGCTTCACGACTACATTGACGTACAGAAGTCGAAGGACGAGAAATATGAGGCTGACTTCGGCACCGTAGATGGTGTATATATAGACGCTATGACCGAAGACGGAGCAGCAGCCGAAGCAGGTCTGAAGTCGGGCGACGTAATCGTATCCGTTGACGGAAAGAAGATAAGCAAGATGTCCGAGCTTCAGGAAGCAACGACCAAGTACCGTCCGGGCGACAAGGCTACTGTGGGCTATATACGCGACAAGAAAAGCAAGACTACGACCATTACGTTCAGAAACGCAAAGGGTACGACCAATGTGGTGAAGACTCTGAACATGGACATCCTCGGTGCTGAGTTCAAGGAACTTACAGACAGCCAGAAGAAGTCGCTCAACTTGTCGTATGGTGTTCAGGTGGCAAAACTGAACAACGGACGCATGAAGGAAGCCGGCATATCGGAGAACTTCATCATCCTCAAAGTCAACAACCAGAACATAAGAAGTGTCAGCGACCTTGAGTCAGTGTCCAAGTCGGCACAAAATTCGGCAGAGCAGACTCTGTGGATTTGGGGTAAGACTCCGGCAGGAAAGGCACAGAGCTTCGCTGTCACGATAGGTGATGAATAAAGTCTTTGACCTTGTGTCATCAGAAAAGGCGGGATGTTTCGGCAGACATCCCGCCTTTTTGCATTGTATCTGCCATGCAAATCCACTTTTTTCATTCCATATCCATCAAAATCCGACAAATAAAAGTAATTTTGCACAAATCTACAAATCACACAAAATTACAGCATTATGAATAAACTGATGACGGGAATACTGGCTGCCTGCTGCATGGTTGCGATAAGTTGCAGCGGACAGAAAGCCAACAATGAAAAGGAAACGGAAGTGCTTCTCGAAACAAGTTCCGGAAATATACGTCTGAAACTCTATAACGACACTCCCGGACACAGGGACAATTTCATCAAGAATGTGACGGAAGGGATGTATGACGGTGTCACATTCCACAGGGTCATACGCAACTTCATGATACAGACCGGCGACCCGGATACACGTCCGGGAGAAACAAAGGACACGACTGTGGCAGCCCCGACAATCCCGGCAGAGTTTGTCTATCCGAAACATTTCCACAAAAGAGGTGTGGTGGCTGCTGCGCGGGAAGGCGATGACGAGAATCCCCTGAAGGCTTCGGACATGTACCAGTTCTATATCGTCACAGGCAAACATCAGACGGACGACAATCTGAGTGGGTTTGAAAGTGTGAAGTATGACAACAAGGTGAACGAAATATATAAAAAGAAAGCAGAGAAATATGCGGCACGGCTCGAATCCATGAGGCTGAAGAGAGACCGCGACGGAGTGAGCGACCTCTTGGACTCTTTGCTGACAGAAGCAAAAGCGGAGGTGGCAGACAATCCGCCGACACCGTTCACGCAGGAACAGCGGAAAGCGTACAAGATTTACGGAGGCGCACCGTGGCTCGACGGAGACTATACCGTGTTCGGGGAAATCGTGGAAGGCATGAAGATTGTGCAGGAAATAGAGAAGGCGAAAACGGACGGCGAAGACAAGCCTTTCAAGGACATAAGGATTCTAAGGGCCACAATCATCAATGACTAAGAGACCATCATATTATGACTATCAACAAACATATCTTAGAAAACGGACTGAGGATTGTGCATCATGAAATCCAATCGACTCAGATGGTTACTCTCAACATTATCTATAATGTGGGGGCAAGAAACGAGGACGAGAATCATACCGGATTTGCACACTTGTTTGAGCATTTGATGTTCGGCGGCTCCGCCCACATTCCTGATTACGACACTCCTCTGCAAATGGCGGGCGGAGACAATAACGCATTCACCACAAACGACTACACGAACTATTACCTGACTCTTCCGGCATCAAATGTGGAAACCGGGTTCTGGCTGGAAAGCGACCGTATGCTTTCGCTCGCCTTCACCCCGGAATCGCTGGAGGTGCAGCGGCATGTCGTTGTGGAAGAGTTCAAACAGCACTACATAAATCAGCCATACGGCGACACGTCACACCTGCTGTCGGAAATGGCATATAAGGTTCATCCGTACCGCTGGCCCACCATCGGACTAAAGCCCGAACACATAGAAAAAGCTACAATGGACGAGGTGAAAGATTTCTTCTTCCGGTTCTACACACCGGAAAACGCCATCTTGTCCGTTGTCGGAAACATTTCATTTGAGGAGACGGTGCGACTGTCGGAGAAATGGTTCGGAACAATACCAAGACGTCGGACAGAGATTCCGTCCGTTCCGCAAGAACCGAAACAGGAGCGTCAAAGAAGAAAAACAGTGTACAGAAAAGTGCCCAACGACATTCTGTACATGTCGTTCCACATTTGCAGCCGTACAGACAAGGAGTTTCACACATGCGACATGATTTCCGACGTGCTTGCCAACGGACGCTCTTGCAGGCTTTATCATAATCTGGTGGAACGCGACCACATCTTCACAAGCATAGACGCGTATGTCACCGCCCGCACCGATGCCGGTATGCTGCACATCATAGGTATGCCCGCCGAGGGTATCAATCTAAAGGAGGCCGAAGCCGCAGTGTGGCGCGAACTGGACATTCTGTGCCGCGAACCGATTCCCGACACGGAACTGGAGAAGCTGAAGAACAAATACGAGGCCACCGATTATATGGAACGGACGGACAACCAACATTTGGCCGCACAGCTGGCACTTTTTGAAATGTACGGCGACGCCAATGACATTGACAAGGAAGTGGAGAAATACAGAAGTGTCACTGCCGAACAACTGAGAAAAATGTGCAGAAAGGTTCTGACAAGAAAAAACTCGTGCATACTGGCATACAAGAAAGCGAAGGGTGCTCAGTAGAAATTTACCCCACTAAGAAGCTGTATTAAGAAACTGTTTCAAAATTCTACAAACCCGCAAAGTGACAGTGCAACCGAGAATGGATGCCCGCCCATTCCATACGGACAGCCCTTCCAAACGCAAAAAGAGAGAATGCACAAGCTTCTATGCAGGAAGCTTGTGCATTCTCTCTTTCTGTTTGTACACCTGTAGGGAATCGAACCCTAATCGGAGGAACCGGAATCCTCTATTCTATCCATTGAAATACAGGTGCCCTTCACGTTTTCAGTTGCAAATTTACATAAAAATCGCGATTTACAAGCCAACAAAATAAAAAAGTTAAAGCATTTCCCTCTCGTGTTGGGCTTCAATATCGCAAAATCATGCAAAATCAAGGTCAACAAACGCGCAATCCAACATTTCGTGCTCTCACGTCACATTTTCTATTATCACAGAGAAATTGAATGTTATTCCCCTTTTCAGAAGCTGTTTTGTTTTAGCTCCTTGCTAAAGTTTCTCCATTTTCCACCAATCGAAGTTGAAGAGATTGCGCTTCTGGCGGTCTGTGCCCTTGAATACGAGGTAGAGGTCATGGACACCTTTCGCCTTGCTAAGATTGGTACTGAACTCCTTGTATTTGAACTTCGTGTTTGGAATGGTCACTGTGCCGGCAAGAGTGCCGGTAGGAGAGTCGAGACGCACCTCAATAGACCCGCCGAAGAGGAGCGTTGAGCATGACGCGGTGAAACGTCTTGCTCCCGTGCCAAAGTCAACACCACGGATGAGGATGTATTCGCCGTCATCAATGTCGGTGACGAAGAGGGTGGGATTCCACGGGCCTGAAGGGTTCTCCCTTGTGGTCTTAAGACCGTAGCCCCAAGCCATAGTCTCCGCCTCAACACGACGGAAAGGATTGAATGTGCCCACCTGAGTGAGTTTGCAGTCATGGAAGTAAGGAAGCTCCTGAATGGTGCCGTCCTCTTTGTATGTCATCTCTGCTACTGAGCATGAACGCTGCTCTGCGTGCTCACCGGTTTCGAGACGGTAGATGTCGTAGTTGAGTCCGAAGCAGTACCACTTGCCCTTGTATTCGCAGATACCGGGATGGTTGCCTCGTGTTTGAGGTGTATGGTCCATGATATGTCCCTTGTGTTCCCACGGACCTGTGGGAGAGTCCGCCATGGCATAGCCGATACCTTCAGGGCAGCAGGTGGAAGCGAAAGCAAGGTAGTATTTTTGTTCGCCGCGATTGTTCTTGCGCCCCCAGAACCAAGGCCCTTCCTGATAGTCTTTGATTTTGGGAAGTTTGACGATGCCACCGGAATAGGTAATCATGCCTTCATTGAGCTTGACGTAATAAACGTTGGGATTGCCCCAGTACATGTAGGCTTGCCCGTCCGTGTCAATCCATACGGTGGGGTCAATGTCGTCCCAGCTCTCTTTCTGCCATACGAGCGGATGACCGAGCGGATCTTTGTATGGGCCGTAAGGCGAATCGGCCACAAGGACACCGATGCCGTTGCCGTGGATGGGACAATACATGTACCACTTGCCATTGCGTTCAATGACCTGTTCTGCCCAAGCCCCATTGTCGCCCTTATACCATTTGAAGTCTTTGAGCGAGGCCACAGCTCCGTGGTCTTGCCAGTTGACCATATCAGTAGAAATGTAGAGCAGCCAGTCTTTCATGACGAACCCTTTAGCCCCATCCTCGTCATGTGGGGTGAACAGATAGACTGTATCGCCGTGGACATAGGGTGCCGGGTCAGCCGTATATTTCGTCTGGATGATAGGCATATTAATTTCATTGGTCGATTGTGCCGGTGCAGTGGCAGGTATGGCGCATAAGGCCAGTGTCGCAGCCGTTTCTTTTGTGATTAGAGAGATTGATTTGTACATGGTAATAGATGATTTAATTTTCCTCGGATGTTGCAAGGGGTATTTCCGTAATAATCTGTTTGTTGCTTTTTCTGAAAGCTAAAACATAGTAGTCGCAAATTTATTAAAAAGAAATGAAGTTATGAACAAAAGCAAACACAATTCAGTATTTTCCCCTAAAAACATTACAAAAAGATGCAGATTCAGTCCTTTTAGCGGATGTGAATCTGCATCTTCCCACTACCCTATTCCACTCCCAAGGGAGCAGAATACAGGCTAAATCATATACCAAGAGACTTTGCTATGGAAGCAACCTTTGCTTCTGCTGCCACACAAGCAGACTTATAGCACTTAGAGCAGCCCATCACTCCCGGAGCCTCTACATAGAACTTAATCTTCGGCTCTGTACCGGAAGGACGCACACTAACCTTTGTGCCGTCTTCTGTGAAATACTGAAGCGCATTGCTGGTCTCAGGCATATCAAGTTTTGTCTTGTTTCCGGCTGCGTCAATAGCTTCCAGAGACTTGTAGTCCTTTATAAGAACCACCTTCGAACCGTCAAGTTCCTTCGGAGGGTTCTGACGGAAATTCTCCATCATCGCCTTGATTTCATCTGCACCGCTCTTGCCCGGCTTAACCACGTTAATAGCCTTGTTGTAAGAGAATCCGTACTCGACATATATCTCCATGAGAATATCATAAAGCGTCTTGCCCTGATCCTTTGCCCACGCACAAATTTCGGCAAGAAGAGAACATGCGCTCACAGCATCCTTGTCACGGACAAAGTCCTGTGCCAAGAATCCGTAACTCTCTTCACCGCCACCGATATACTGCTTCTTGCCTTCATTGAGACGTATCTCGCGAGCAATCCACTTGAAACCGGTGTAGCAGTCAGACATCTCTATGTGGTTCTTGTCTGCTACCTTCTTGATAAGTTCTGTTGTAACGATGGTCTTCACGATAAACTCATCGCCCTTCATCTTGCCTTGGGCTATGCGGTTCTTTATGATGTAGTAGAGGAACAAAAGACAAGTCTGGTTGCCATTAATCAGCACCCATTCGCCTTCGTCATTCTTACATGCCATACCCACACGGTCTGCGTCCGGGTCGCTTGCCATGACAATGTCCGCATCAATCTTCTTAGCAAGATCAAGTGCCAGTGTAAGAGCCTCGGCATTCTCAGGATTAGGAGACACCACAGTAGGGAAATCGCCACTCTTCACCATCTGCTCAGGCACACAGTTCACATTCTCAAAGCCCCAAAGTTTCAAAGAGCGCGGAATGAGCGTCATACCTGTTCCGTGAATCGGAGTATAGACAATAGAAAGATCCTTCTGACGCTTGATAACTTCAGGGTCAATGGAAATAGAATGAATCTTTTCAAGATATACGGCATCTATATCCTCTCCTATTATCTGGATAAGTTCCTTGTTTCCAGAGAACTTGATTTCCTCATATTTCACTTTGTTCACCTCGTCGATAATTCCCTTGTCGTGAGGAGCAAGAACCTGCGCGCCGTCATCCCAGTAAGCCTTATAGCCGTTATATTCGCGCGGATTGTGGCTTGCCGTGATATTCACACCAGCCTGACACCCCAATTCACGGATGGCAAATGACACTTCCGGTGTAGGACGCATGTCCTCAAAAAGATACACCTTGATGCCGTTGGCAGAGAATATGTCTGCCACAGTCTCAGCAAACAAACGGCTGTTGTTGCGGCAGTCATGACCGACAACCACACTTATCTGCGCCAAATCCTTGAAGTTCATGTTCAGATAGTTGGCAAGTCCCTGAGTCGCAGCACCAACAGTATAAATATTCATACGATTTGTACCTGCCCCCATAATACCGCGCAAACCACCAGTGCCAAACTCCAGAGTCTGATAGAAACTATCCACAAGAGTGGTTTTATCTTCAGCCTCAAGCATTGCCTTTACAGCAGCCTGAGTTTCTTTATCAAACACAGAATCAGAAGCCCATTTCTGAGCCACTGAAGCACATTGATTAATTAATTCCTGTTCCATAACTATAAAAAATTAACGTTATACTTACTTCTATTATTCACTTCACAAAATATCCGTCATTTCAATAGATACCTGTCTTTTGTCTCATCAGCCACCTTTTTCCAGTAATCGGCAGAATATCCCGGACGCGCCACCGGCACACAATAGCCATACGGTGTTTTCTCAAACTTACCGTCCTTTTCCTTTTTCACCACCATGTCATTGTGTTTCACGACAAGATACTGAAAAAGCCGTTGCCAGCGGTTCATCATTTTTGCAGCGGCATCAAGTCCGTAAGAAGTCAGCAACTCCACAGCCTTGTCCGGACTCTGCTCATACAAAGACTTCGCTTCCGTCTCGAGATTTTTCTGCTTCGCAAAGAAATCGTCTTCCAATTCCGTCCTTGCCGAAACAAGATCAGGCATCATCTTTGAGTAATAAGGATAAACGATATTGGAAACCGTATTACAGAGCCAGAAAGCTGAGTTCCAAGAGAATGTCACATCGTCCTGCTTACCTTCGATACGCTCATAACACTCCGGCACGGAAGCGGCACAACAATAGATTGGAGTATAGGCTGTCATGTTGGCATCGTCGTTTGTCCACCACACCACACCGCCGACAGCATCGGGCATACCCGACCGCATCTGACCGACAAAAGAGAAAGCCGTCTGCTGCGTAGAAATCGGACGTTCATTGTAGTATTCCTTTCCGTCAACCTTGTAGGAAAGCGGGGACGGACGGCAAGGCATGTGGTATGCACCGGCACCCAAATCGCCACGAATGTCAAGCGGAGTGTCTTCATAATGGTCGCGCATACCGTTCTGCACATCCTGCACGGTAAGCTTACGGTTCGGCTTCATGTAAAGAGGCATTTCCAGCTTCATGTCTTCCCCATTGACATAAGGAAGATACTTGTCCATGCCGTCAGCATATTTATTGAAGAAGCTCCATGCACGTGCGTCGCAATAGCGTATGTTGCCAAAGTTCAGCGGGCAATAAGCGTCACGGAAACTGAAATCCGCATCCTTTCCGGTGAAATATCCTTTCTGACGGGCGAACTTCACCACGTCTTTGGCATACATCACATTGCGCTTGTCTTTCATATTGAAAGTAGTGATGCGGCTCTGGTTGGCATGGGCACAGATACAGTCGTCCGGAATGCGCACAGCCACCCATACAGCACCTTTCACACCGGGTCCCTTTCCAACCATCTCCATCACCCACACTTCGTTCTTGTCTGCAATGGTGAAAGTCTCGCCCTCGCTGTAATAGCCGTACTGCGCAACCAAATCGGTCATTATCTTTATCGCATTGCGCGCCGAAGTGGAACGTTCAAGAGCTATGTAAATGAGGCTTCCATAGTCCAATATACCTGTGGAATCAGCCAACTCCTCGCGCCCGCCAAAGGTGGTTTCGGTAATAGTCACCTGATTCTCATTCATCTGCCCCACCACATTGTAGGTCTGCGCCGCCTGAGGTATTTCGCCGAGATACTTGTTCGTATCCCATTCATACACCTTGCGCTTTTCACCGGAGGCATGTTTGCTTCCCACATGCCGATAGAGGTTGCCGTACATACCATAGCTGTCAGCATTGTAACTGACAATGACACTGCCGTCGGCAGAAGCGTCCTTGCCCACAATAAGATTGGTGCAGGCAAACACGTTTATCGCCGCAAACATTGAAGCTGAAAGAATAATCTTCTTCATAAACAATCATTTAAACTTCAAACCCAAAGAGCAGAATCATCTGTCCCGGACTTTTATGATAAACAAGTAAATAATCTCAGTTGCTGGCATAAATGCCGCAAATCAAAAGTTTGTTTATATCACAAGCTTGGAAGAATCCGCCGCCTTGAAACTCATGTCAAGTCCCTTCACCGAATGGGTAAGCGCGCCGACAGAGATAAAGTCCACCCCACACTCGGCATAGTCGCGCAAAGTGTCAAAAGTGATACCGCCCGATGACTCCGTTTCATATTTTCCGCCGATAAGTTCCACAGCCTTGCGAGTGTCAGCAGGAGTGAAATTGTCGAGCATGATGCGATGGACACCGCCGAAAGCAAGCACCCTGTCAAGCTCCTCAAAGTTTCTCACCTCAATCTCAATCTTCAGGTCTTTGCCTTTCGCCTTCAGGTATTCATGACAGCGGCTGATGGCATTCTCTATGCCTCCGGCAAAGTCGATGTGGTTGTCCTTCAAGAGAATCATATCGAAAAGACCGATGCGATGGTTGACACCTCCACCAATCTTCACAGCCTCCTTCTCAAGCATACGCATACCCGGAGTCGTCTTGCGAGTATCCAACACATGAGTGTGCGTACCTTCCAGCTTCTTCACGTATTTCGCCGTCATCGTCGCTATGCCGCTCATGCGCTGAAGTATATTGAGCATCAGACGCTCTGTCTGCAACAGGCTCTGTATCTTGCCTTTTACGCTCATCACAATATCTCCGGGCTTGACATGCGCACCATCATTGATGAACACCTCGACCTGAAGTTCCGGGTCAAAACGATGGAACACCTGTTTAGCAATCTCCACACCGGCAAAAACACCTTCCTCCTTAATGAGAAGTTTTGACTCACCCATTGCATTTTCCGGAATACAACAAAGAGTTGTATGGTCACCATCGCCTATATCTTCGGCAAAAGCAAGATCTATAAGCTTATCGTTTAATTCTTCTACTGATAACATATTTTCTTTATTAAATTCATGTACAAAGATACGGATTTTGATTAAGCAGTACAATTTTTTTGAAAATATTATGAGAGGACGATTAAAATTTATTTGTTTTGGTCAGAGAGATATTTATGAGGTTTGTACAGGTGTGTTCAACATTTTAGATGGACGTTTTGACGAGTGTATTCAACATATCAGTCAATACAGTTGCAATATTTAGCAAGGTGTGTTCAATAGACTCTTCATGTATGTTTAGCGGGATGTTCTCGACAGACTCCTCATGTATTGTATTGGATGCTTTGTGGGTGTGTTCACAGACTCCTCATGTATGTTTAGCGGGATGTTCTCGACAGACTCCTCATGTATGTTTAGTGGATGTGTTCGCAGACTCCTCCGTCGCTACCGCGCCACCTCCCCTAACTTAGGGGAGGAGCCAAGTTACTGTATTGGTTGTCAGTGCTATACATCCGCTTCATAGTCTTTTCAAGCTATGGTATA
>JAJPZU010000004.1 GCA_021204165.1 Prevotellaceae bacterium | reverse complement strand
AACGGATTTTTGTTTGGATTGGAACATAGAATGCTTAGGGGAGGAGCCAAGTTACTTTGCTCGCTGTTAGTGCTATGAGCTTCTTCATAGTCTTTTCAAGCTATGGTATATAGGCTCCTCCCCTAAGTTAGGGGAGGTGTCGCGGTAGCGACGGAGGAGTCTGTGAATACACCCACCAAGTTACTTTGCTCGCTGTTAGTGCTATGGGTTTCTTCATAGTCTTTTCAGCGTGAAGTATATAGAGGGTACGCTCAGAAGCACCTCTTGAAATTATTTGAAAATAATTTTAAGTAGCTTCTAACTATCGGAGACAGTATGTGAGAGAGGAAGAATGATGGTAAATTCTAATCCTCCGTTGGGTCTGTTCTCTACGGATATGGAACCGCCATGCAGCAGAATTGCATTTTTGACAATGGAAAGTCCGAGTCCGGTTCCTCCCGTGGTGCGAGAACGTCCTTTATCTACACGATAGAAACGCTCGAACAGAAGAGGAAGATGTTCTGGTTGTACACCACAACCGTTATCATATACGACAAGGGTAACTTTGTTGTTGTCGATATTATCGGAGGATACGCGTCTGATACAAATCTTATTGCCTCCGCTATAAGCGATGGCATTGTCAATGAGGTTGCGGAAGACAGATGAGAGAAGTGCGGCATTGCCTGTGATGGACAATGGTGCAGTGACCTCGTTCACGATTTTCATGCCTTTGTTTGCTGCCATCGGTATGCTGTCATCTACCACCTCGGCGATGATGTTTGTCATGTTGAGCGGTTCGCGCATGACGGACGACGGTGCCTCATCCATGCGTGTGATGAGTGATATGTCGGAAAGGAGATGCCGTAGGCGGTCGGTGTTTGCAAGACAGCGGTGGAGGAACTCTTCACGTTTCTCTTCGGTGAGATTTCTGTGTGCCAATAGTGTTTCTATACATACTTGGATGGAGGCAACAGGTGTTTTTAGTTCGTGGTTGATGTTGTTGGTGAGTTGTTTTTTTTATTCGTTCCTTCTCTCGCTGCTCATGCAGTGCTGCATGGTGCTCGTAATCGCGGTCGGCGTATGCTTGTTGCAGATTGGCATAGAGGCGGACAATGTGGTTCGATATAGAACCCAGTTCGTCTTGTGGAAAAGGTTCCGTGTCGTAGATTCTTTCGCCGCGTTCCGCACTTTCTGCAAACCGGTTGAGCCTCAGAATGTGGAGCCCCAACCTGTGAGTGGCAAAGTAGCCTAATATGCACATGATTAATGTCGCCCCTCCCATTATCCACAGGAAGTTGAAGTCGGCGCGGAGCAGTTCTGTGAGTGACACCGTGTAGGGAACGGCACTGCGTACCACGTATCTGTCTTTCCCCAGTGTGGCGGAATAGAAATAGGTTTCTCCGGTACTTTCGCTGTGTCGGCGCACCGTGTATCCGGAGCCTGACTTGAAAGCCTGTACTATTTCTTCACGCGACAGGTGGCTTGCATCGGGTATGGTGTCAAGCGTGTTGTCATAGACCACGTGTCCTGCATTGTCAATGACACTTATGCGAAGTTCGTCGAAAGGATGTAGCTGAGATTTGGAAATCTGTAATGCGTCAGTGCCGTCGGCCAAATCTTCAAGGATATGAAGGTTTATCAGTTGTAGCTGCGCATTCAGCTCGTCCGCCTTGAATTTCTTCTCGCGGTAATATTGAAAGCTGATGAAACAGCTTACAAGCAGTATCGAGTATCCCAGCAGCCAGAAGAACAGCCGCTGCGAATAGGTGATTTTATTCCATAAAGCCATAGCCGTAACCTGAGCGTGTGATGATGTTCTTTCCGTAGCATCCAATCTTTTGCCGTATGCGTGTGATGTTCACGTCAACCACTCGGTCGAGTACCACCACATTGTCTGACCATATCCCTTTGAGCAGTTCTGCACGAGTGAATATTCTGCCTCTGTTGGAGAGCAGCTTCAGCAGTATTTCAAACTCCTTTCGTGGCAGATTCACTTCCTTTCCATCAACGATACATATTTTCTTCGACGGTATGATTTTCAGTCCGTAATAAGCTATGGTGTCAGCCGAATCCTCCTGTTCCATTGATGTGGCCTGAACTGTGGTACGGCGCAGCACGGCCCGTATTCGTGCCGACACGGTGCGCAGAGAATAAGGTTTCATGATATAGTCATCGGCTCCCAAGTCGAATCCTGCCACTACATCGTCTTCCGTGTCCTTGGCAGTGCAGAATATGATGGGGAGTTGTGCGGTGGCCGGATTTGACTTTATGATACGTGCAAGCTGTATGCCTGATATTTCTCCCATCATGATGTCGAGCAAGAACAGGTCGTACCGGGTCAGGTCGAGCGTAAGAGCTTCTTCTGCGCTGTGCGCCGTATCCACTTTGTATCCTTCGGCCTCAAGGTTGAACTGGAGTGCCTCGCATAAAGTCTCTTCGTCGTCAACTACAAGTATGCGTTTTTTTGTTTCCATATATATAAATAAGAATGATGTTTGATGCCGCAAAAATACATAATAATGCAAAAACTGTTTATACCTCCCTGAAAGTTTAATGAAAACTTAATAAAATGAGAGGCACGCCAAAATGTGTTTGACCGAATCGTGTACTGTGGGCTACGGATTGTTTTTTACAGGATTACAGATACGCGGTTTTTCATATATTCTTAAGAAATATGAAACATTTATGAAACAAAATCCGACTTCCTTTGTCATCGAATAATAATGGTTAATTTAATTCAAAACAGCGTATGGACATTTTATTTTTATGTGTAATCATCTTTCTTTTTCTGCTGGCGATATTTGATTTGTCGGTGGGAGTGAGCAATGATGCGGTCAATTTTCTTAATTCAGCCATCGGGGCTAAAGCGGCTCCTTTCAAGCGGATTATTATTGTGGCTTCGGTCGGTGTGTTTATCGGTGCAGCCATGAGCAACGGAATGATGGAGATAGCACGTCACGGCATCTTCCGTCCTGAGTATTTCTCGTTTTACGACTTGATTTGTATTTTCATGGCGGTGATGGTGACGGACATTATCCTGCTTGACGTGTTCAATTCGTTGGGAATGCCTACCTCCACCACCGTTTCGATGGTGTTCGAACTGTTGGGTGCCACATTTGTGGTGGCTCTGATGAAAATGGCAGGAGGCACCGACTTGGGCTTCAACGACCTGCTTAATACGGAGAAAGCCTTGTCTGTGATATTGGGTATCTTCCTTTCCGTGGCGATTGCATTTGTCTTTGGTACCATCGTTCAGTTTCTTGCCCGAATGGTATTCTCGTTCAATTACCGCAGCCATCTGAAATGGAAGATAGGTGTCTTTGGTGGCATTTGTGCTACTGCCATCATCTATTTCTTGCTGCTGAAGGGTGCCAAGGACTTGGTGTTCATGACACCGGATGTGAAAGAGTGGATAAAAGATAATACCTGTCTGATACTTGTGAGCTGTCTTGTTGTGTTCACGCTGATTATGCAGCTGCTGCATGTATTGAAAGTGAATGTGCTGAAAATCATTGTGATGATGGGAACTTTTTCGTTGGCAATGGCTTTTGCCGGCAATGACCTTGTGAACTTCATCGGTGTGCCTTTGAGCGGTCTGGCTTCTTATCAGGACTATGTGGCAAACGGTGGAGGAGATTCGCACGGTTTCATGATGGATTCGCTCAACGGCCCTGCCAACACACCGGTCATCTTCCTTGTCGGTGCAGGGGCTATCATGGTGTTCTCGCTTGCCACCTCGAAGAAAGCGCAGAATGTGTCCAAGACAGAAATCGGACTTGGCAGCCAGCAGGGCGGTGACGAGATGTTCGGCTCGTCGCGTATTGCGAGACGTCTGGTTCGGTGGACGCTTTCTCTCTTCTACTGGGTGAAGGACAACACCCCGCGTCGTGTACGTTTGTGGTTTAACCGTCGTTTCAATGTCGATGACACCATCATGGATCAGGGAGCGGCATTCGACTTGATACGCGGTTCGATAAACCTTGTGCTTGCCGGTATGCTCATTGCACTGGGTACATCGCTCAAGCTTCCGCTTTCCACCACGTTTGTCACTTTCATGGTGGCTATGGGTACTTCGCTTGCCGACCGTGCATGGGGACGTGAGAGTGCCGTGTTCCGCATTACGGGAGTCATTTCCGTCATTGGCGGGTGGTTCATTACAGCCGGTGCGGCTTTCATCGGTGCAGGAATCATCGTTCTGTTGATGCACATCGGCGGTCATTGGGTGATGATGGTGCTTGCACTGCTCACCATATACCTTATTATACATAGCAACCGTCGTTTCAGTGTCAAGAAGACGGAGGATGGGGGCGATGTCCTGTTTCAGACAATCCTCACTACAGACGATAAAAGCCAGATATGGGATTTGCTGCTTATCTATGTCACCAAGCAGCAACAGAAGTTCCTGCATGTCGCCGAGGAGAGTTATGGCACGATTACAGACGCTTTCATCGGAGAGAATGCCAGAACACTTGGTAAGACCGAGTCGAATCTTTTGCGTCAAAAAGCCGTTTTGAAAAATGCGCGCCGCAAGGAAACGCTTTGTCTGCGGCATGTGAGCCGTGAGACAGCGATAGAAAAGAGCGCGTGGTTTCACCTGAGCAACAACTGCTGCATGGGGATACTGTATAACTTGCGCCGTATTAATGAGATATGCCGTGAACACGTGGATAATAATTTCCATCCGCTGCCTCAGCAGTATGTAGCCGAGTTTAAGATGATTTGCGGACAAGTCAATACTCTTTTTGGCGAAATGTTCAAGATGATGGATAGCGGATGTACTGCTGATTCTGTGTCTGCATTGCGTCGTCGTTGCGATGATATGAAAGATATGCTGTCGGAGACAAGTAACGGTCTGTTCCATCAGTTGCGCGAAGGTGACCCTTCATCAATGACAGTGGTATATGTGTATCTTAACATGTTGCAGGAGACGCGGGAAATCGTGTCCGGGCTTCGCAAGTATATCCGTGCCTATACCAAGTTGTACGATTCTGATTTTGGCACAGTTAGGGAGAGTGTGGTGTCTGAGAAATAGTGAGAAGAAGCGGTGCCCTGATATTTCTGAATGGGCCACCGATGGTCAGGGGTGACGTGTGCTGCAATGACGAAATCCCGAAAAAGAGGTATGGCAAAACAAGAAGTTTTCCCGATGAACGGGGCTTCTCGTTTTGCCATACCTCGTGTATATTTAGCAGGATGTATTCGACAGACTCCTCGTGTATGAATTAAGTGGATGTATTCGACAGACTCCTCGGTATGATTTAAGTGGTTGTATTCGACAGACTCCTCTGTCGCAAGCTCCCCAATTGCTCCTATTCCGCAATTGCCCCTAATTTAGGGGAGGTAACTTAGGTGCATAGCATTAACACCCAATACGGTAACTTGGCTCCTCCCCTAAGTTAGGGGAGGTGTCGCGTTAGCGACGGAGGAGTCTGTCGAGAACATCCCACCAAGTTACCGTATTGGGTGTTAGTGCTATTTAGCTCCCTCACAGTCTTTTCAGCGTGAGGTTGTTGTTTCTTTACAGAGATTATTTGCCAAACTCCTTATGCTAAATGTACTCACAGACTCCTCCGTCGCTACCGCGCCACCTCTCCTAACTTAGGGGAGGAGCCAAGTTACTTTGCTCGCTGTTAGTGCTATACATCCGCATCATAGTCTTTTCAAACTATGGTATATAGGCTCCTCCCCTAAGTTACTTTGCTCGCTGTTAGTGCCATGCACCCACATCATAGTCTTTTCAAGGTGAGGTATATAGGCTCCTTCCCTAAGTTAGGGGAGGTGGCGCGATAGCGACGGAGGAGTCTGTCGAAAACAACCACAAGATACACACGAGAAGTCTGCCGTAAACAACCACTTAAACCATACTGGGGAGTCTGTCTAAAACATCCACAAGATACACACGGGGAGTCTGCCGAAAACATCCGCTTAAATCATACCGAGGAGTCTGTCGAGAACATCCCTCTGAAGTTTCTATGTAAAGTGACTTCAGTTTATAAATATGAAATTGCCGATAAAATAAAAAGATCTGTGTAGAGAGGACTTAAAAACAGTGTGCAAAAAACTTTAATCGGCAGTGCCGTTTTTATAATCGGCAGTGCCGATTAAAGTTTTTAGCGCACTGTTTTTACTTTCTTTCTGCACATACAGTGTGTTTTCAGCGCATTGTCCGTATGTAATTAATTGACTTTTGAAATGGATTCAAGAAATAAAAGTGAAGTTTACATTTCGATTCTTTTTCCATGCTGACTTTTCCTTTATCTTACAGGTGTAGGCAAAAGACGAGGGAATGAAGAAGGAACCATCTGTTTTTTCTTTGTAAATCGCTCTTTTTCAGAAACAAATTTGTATTTTTGCAGTAGATTTTAACTTAAATGCAAGTACGATGGAGACAAAACGATTTTGTTTGTTGGCGGCAGCAGCGGTAGCGTTTGCTTTTATACATACCGGTGTGGCGGCCCAAAACAAGTTGTCCGGAAATGATGCGACAGAGATTCTGAAAGGGAAGACAATCAATGTGATAGGTGACAGTTATGTGCGCAATCATAAGCGACCGTATGCGGAAGCATGGCATTCCAAATTTGCTGAGAAGTATGGCATGAAGTATAACAACTACGGGCGCAACGGCGGATGTGTGGCATTCGACCACACGAAAGACGGATTCGGACCTTCTATGATGGTTCGTTATAAAGAAATGGGGGAGGATGCAGACATTATTCTTATTATTGCCGGACACAATGATGCCGGAATGATAAAGAACTCTGCCGATTCGCTTGCCATGTTCCGTGACAGTCTTGATTTGCTGCTTACGGAGCTGCAACGCAAATATCCGAAGGGCAAAATCGGCTATGTGACTCCGTGGTATGTCGATCGTGACGGATTTGTGCCTGTCGTGAAGACAATCAAGAAGGTTTGTAAGAAGCATCGCATTCCTGTGCTTGACAATTACAGCAAGAAATGTGTCATACAATTGCGCGATGAGAATTTCCGCAGACAGTATTTTCAAGGGGTGAACGATACGGCACATCTGAACGCGGAAGGGCATGAGCTGTTTCTTCCTGTGGGCGAAAAGTTTATCCTTGATATGATGCGGTAGTCTTTCAATGAAACAACAAATAACACTAATACAACTATCTTTTATGACAACAAACAAATTTTCAGTTTATGCCTTTGCGACAATGTTTGCTGCAGTGTTTGATGTCCATGCACAAAATGTCTCCGTGAAATGGGAACTGAGTGACAAGGATAATCCGGCGCAGGAAACAGTGTCGGGGGATGAAGATTATACCTCGCTTGTTACAGTGAAATATGCGAAGGGAGTGCAGTTGCAAGCCACCGGCACCATGTCTGTGTCCGGTGCAGACGGCGGTTACACGGCAGTGGAGTATGTTCCGGCATTCACACAGTTCTCTCCGACAACTCGTGTCGAAAAGAAGACATCGGGGCATTATCTGAAGTTCTCTGTCACTCCTGAAACCGGGCATAAGTTCAAGCCGGTGAGCATTTCCTTTGACGCGGCGAAATGCGGAACCGATGGAGGCAATGTGGATGTGTATATGTCTTCAGGCAGTTCCACCGATAAGGTTTTCGCACAGGCTCTTACTCCGGCGCGCAACAAGATACAGCAGGGGAACAGCGATGGATATACCCATTATGAATACACTGTTTCCGACTATCTTGTAGATGGCAAAGCTTTCAATCTTTTTCTGTACATATATAATCTTAACGGAACGGATACAGAAAGTCCCAAGTCTATGGCATTCCGCAACGTGGTTATAGAAGGTGCGGTAGATGAGGAAATATTTACGGCAGAGCATTTCATTGATGAGGCTGCATGTTCGGCAGGTGATTTGCTTGGGCTTGTCAAAGACCTGAAGAACGGGGAGCTTGCGTCATTCCCGCAGAAGCAGTATGGCGACCCTTCGGACTTCAAAGTGGTATGCAAGGAAGGATATACAGCTGCTATTGACTATTCGGGAAAAGTGGCTACGGTCACAATCATGCAGGGAGAAAAGAAAGTGTTCGGGTTTGAGGTGAGATTCACCGTGACTTATCGTCAGCCGAAGCCGGAAGCCAAGCCTCTTGACCGCGGTCTTGTGGCTGTAAAGACAGGCAGCGGAATGCTTGTGTCGTGGAGGCTGCGCGCCGCTGACGACAAGAATGTGCGCTTCAATCTGTACCGTAACGGAACAGTGCTTCTGAACAAGACCGCACCTATTACTGCCGTGACGAACTATCTGGATAAGTCCGGTACGGCTTCCTCCACCTATACTCTGGAGGTGCTTGACGCAAATGGTGCTGTCATTGAGAAACAGGAGAATGTGAAGGCTTGGGCAGGGAACACACTGACCATACGTACCTCCACTCCGGTTGATTTGCGAGGAACGGGAGCTACCTACACACCGAATGACTGTTCTGTCTGCGACATGGACGGTGACGGAGAATATGAAATCATTGTGAAATGGGACCCGAGCAATTCAAAGGATGCTGCCAGCAGCGGAGTGACGGGAAGCACCTATCTTGACTGCTACAAGATGGACGGAACGATGTTGTGGCGGATAGACTTGGGGCAGAACATCCGTTCCGGTGCACATACGACACCTTATTTATGTTATGATTTTGACGGTGACGGATATGGAGAACTTATCTGCAAGACCGCTCCCGGAACAGTTGACGGAGAAGGCAACTATGTGGTGATGGCGGGAGACAATCCGCTTGCGTCCTATCTGGATTCAAACGGAAGGATTCTCAGCGGACCGGAATATCTTACAGTCTTTGACGGTGTGACCGGTGGAGAGATAACTACTGTAAACTATCATACCACATACGCACAGGGACTTTCCGTTTGGGACGATGCGTATGGAAACCGTTCAGACAGATACCTTGCATGTATGGCATATCTTGACGGCGAGCATCCGAGTGCTGTCATGTGCCGAGGATATTACAGCGGAGCTTTTGTGGCTGCATACGATTTTGACGGCGAAGAATTGACACAACGCTGGTATCATAAGTCAATGTCCAAGAATCAGGGACTATGGGGCGAAGGTGCTCATGCCATAGCTACGGCAGACGTGGATTTTGACGGCAAGGACGAGATTATTTATGGTTCTGCGGCTCTGGATGATGACGGTTCACTCCTTTATCGCACCGGACTCGGACACGGCGATGCTTTGCATGTGGGTGATTTTGTACCTGAACATGAGGGCTTGAAGTGTTTATGCCTCATGAAGAGAAGCCTTACGGCTGCGACCTGCGTGATGCACGTACAGGCGAGCTGCTGGTTCATTTTACGGCTGGAGGCGATACCGGGCGAGGACTCATTGCCGACTTTGACGATGCGCATGAAGGTGCGGAATTTGCCACCAGTGCGGAAAACGACCTCTACGATTGTCACGGCAACAGCATCGGTAGCTGGAACAACGGTTCTTCAAGTTCTTCGAGTCTGAATTTCCGCATCTATTGGGACGGCGACCTGTATGATGAATATATGGACAGGATACACATTGGCAAATGGAACAGTTCGTCGAAAAGCTTCGGACGCTTGAATACATTGTATAATTATGGTGTATCGTCTATCAACTATTCTAAAAACAATCCGAACTTGCAGGCGGATATTCTCGGAGACTGGCGCGAAGAGGTAATCTATTTTAATGCTTCAGACAATTCGCTTGTCCTGATAGCCACAGACTTGGCTTCCGATTACAAGATGCCGACTCTGATGGACGACCGCCAGTATGCCGAAGCGGTGGTATGGCAGAATGTCGCCTATAATCAGCCGCCTCATGTAAGTTTCGACCCGATAAAGAAGTTCACAATCAACCGTAAGATGGAAAAGGGCTGGGACTCTTTCTTCACCACCTATCCGGTGGCTGTGCCGGAAGGATGTACGGTCTATACTGTCAACGGATATGCCAACGACGGAGATTCTGTCCGGATAAAGAAGGTGACATCGAAAGTGATTCCTGCCAATACGGGAGTGCTGGTATGTTCGGACAAGGAGAGTCTGGACTTCGTTCCTACGATAAAGGCCGGAAGCATAAGCGGTACGAATCTTTTGAGCGGAGCCTGTGTGGATTCGGTGCTGACGAGCAGTGTGGCTGAAAATACCGGACTTTATATATTCCGTGTGGACGGTGAGTACGGAGCCGGATTCTATCGTGCAGACGGTGATGTATGCACTGCTAATGCCGCTTTCTTGCGTGTGAAAGGTTCTGCCGAAAAGCCTGCAAAAGATTATTATATAATAGGAAAGTCTATGAACCCGACTGCCATAGAGGGTGTTTCTGCCGATGATGTGTCTTTGTCAGATGCAGACATTTATACTCTGCATGGGGTTAAGGTCAACAGAATAGACCGTTCCGGCATATATGTTGTCAACGGCAGGAAAATGTATGTTCGGAAATAGAATATGCAGATAAGACGGTAAAGATATGAGGTTGTGTACATGGTGTTTTTCATGTGTGCAACCTCATGTTATTGCTGTTTTTTCTGTCCGTAAAATATGATTAAAAAACGATTAGTATAAAGTTTATCAAGAAATGAAGACTCTTTTGGATGTACATACTCATACCGTTGTCAGCGGACATGCTTTCAGCTCTTTGAACGAAATGATACAGGCTGCGGCAGAAAAAGGGCTGGAGCTTTACGGTGTGACAGAACACGGTCCTGCCATTCCCGGAACTTGCGACCCGCTCTATTTCCGCAACATGTATATAGTTCCAAGACATTATGGCAACATGCGGTTGCTGATGGGAGCGGAACTGAACATTATGGACTACGAAGGCAGACTGGACATTGAGAGCGACATGTACATGAAATGTTTTGAACTGAAGATTGCCGGGCTGCATTCTTTATGTTATAAGGATGGAACAAGGGAGGAGAACACTTCTGCGCTCATTGGGGCGATAGAGAATCCGAATGTGAACATCATCAGTCACCCTTGTGACGGGACGGCAAGCGACTTCGATATAGAGGCGGTGGTGCTTGCTGCGAAACGTACCGGAACATTGCTGGAGCTTAATAACCAGTCGTTGAATCCTCACAGAAACAAGGTGCTTGCCCGACCGATGTTTCTTGAAATGTTGAGACTGAGCAAGAAGTATGACAATCCGATAATATTGGGCAGCGATGCACATCATACTTCATACATTGCCGACTATCAGTATGCTTTGCCTCTTGTCGAGGAAGCTGCTTTTCCTGAAGAGCTGATAGTCAACGACAAGCCCGGTTTGTTGCTTGATATGATAAGCTGAGAATCGGTCTCGGTTTTTATTTGTTACGGTTATACGGCACTTCTCTGCCGGTTTCCCTGTGGCAAGCTCCCCAATTGCTTTTGTCTGCAATTGGGGAGCTTGTGATAATCTGCTTCATTAGAAGCTGTTTTAAATTTAGAATCTGTTTTAAAATGATTATAAATTGCTGAATTCAAGTAGATAGTGCAACAACTTCCTCGTATATATTTAGCAGGTTGTTCTCGACAGACTCCTCGGTATGGTTTAAGTGGTTGTTTTCGACAGACTCCTCGTGTGTATTTAGCAGGATGTATTCGACAGACTCCTCCGTCGCTACCGCGCCACCTC
>JAJPZU010000112.1 GCA_021204165.1 Prevotellaceae bacterium | reverse complement strand
AGGTGGCGCGGTAGCGACGGAGGAGTCTGTCGAAAACGTCTGCTAACACATACAATTCACACATGAGGAGTCTGCCGAGAACACCCCACCAAATATAAAAACATTCCACTAAATACACATGAGGAGTCCGTTAAATAGACAAGCTTAAAATTGTTGAATACATTCATTTAAACAAACGGCTTCTAAAAAACAGTATCTAAGTATTCTTCTTGTAAAAAATATGACATCGGGTAGAATAAAAAAGGTATTTGTCGTACTTTTGCATAGTTTATTGCATTACTTGACTTTGATGGTTCATGATGTCTGCTGTTTATAGATTACGGATGTGGCAACTGATGTATCTTCTTTATAAGACCGAGACTCTCATGATTCGGAAGTCGGGATAGGCAAGAATCAAAAAGACTGTTTTTATGAATATTGAGATTTTAGAAGGCACATCTTCCCGCCTTTATGAGCTGGTGGCACCGCTGGTGATGAATGCGGCAGTGTTGAGGCTCAACAACAATTATCCCTTCAAGACCTCCCGTCATCACAAATGGTATGTGGCCATAGAGAAAAAGGAGGTAATCGGATTCATTCCGGTAAAGGAGAAAGAGCGTGAAGCCTGTATTGACAATTATTATATCAAGGGCGACGATTCTTTGCTCATTGATGCTCTGCTCGACAGGGTGGTGGCGGAGTCGGTGAGCAGGACTGTGCTGACCGCAGTCGTACACAAGCGTCATGTGGCTGACTTTGCACGCAACGGCTTCAGGACACATAGGGAATGGAAGAATTATGACAAGATGGTATATGCCGGAGGACGTAAGGAATGATTAGGCAACTTGATGTTTATGAAGCAGTGCAAAGGAGGCTGAAGATCATATTCGATTATTTCGATTATGTGTATGTCTCGTTTTCGGGTGGCAAGGACAGCGGAGTGTTGTTGAATCTGTGCATAGACTATATACGGAGGTATGCTCCGGGACGTAAGCTGGGTGTGTTCCACATGGACTACGAGGTGCAGTACCGGCAGACCACGGAGTATGTGCGCCGTACCCTGTCGGAGAATCGCGACATTCTGGAGGTGTACCATTGTTGCGTGCCCTTCAAAGTCATGACCTGTACATCCATGCACCAGTCGTATTGGAGACCTTGGGGAGAATCGGAGAAGGATATATGGGTGAGGGAAATGCCTGAGGGGGCTTATACGGCAGCCGATTTCAATTTCTTCACTGATGCCTTGTGGGACTATGACTTCCAGTATCTTTTCGCCCCTTGGCTGCGCAACCGGAAGAAATGTGAACGTATATGTTGTCTTGTAGGCATAAGGACGCAGGAGAGTTTTAACCGGTGGACGGCCATACACAATGCCAAGAACTACCGGCGGCTTTCGCATTACAAATGGACACATAAGCTTGCTGCACATGTGTATAACGCTTATCCGCTTTATGACTGGAAAACATCTGACATCTGGACGGCAAACGGAAAATTCGGATGGACTTATAATCCGCTTTATGACCTTTATTCGCGTGCGGGCATTCCGATTGGGCGGCAGCGGGTGGCAAGTCCGTTCATTTCTCATGCCATACCTACGCTGAGTGTCTATCGGGCGATAGACCCCGACATGTGGGGGCGGATGGTCAGCCGTGTCAATGGTGTCAATTTTTCCGGCATCTACGGGAATACGACGGCTATGGGATGGAAGTCGATAAAATGTCCTCACGGATTTTCTTGGAAAAAGTACATGTACTTTCTGCTGGACACGTTGCCGGAGAAGGTGTGCCGCAATTATCTGGACAAGATAGGTGTGAGCATGAGATTCTGGAGGACGAAAGGCGGATGTCTGAGCGATGAGACCATTGAAAAATTGCGTGCGGCAGGGGTGAAGTTTACGGTTGGGACGACCACGGCATACCGCACTAACAAAAGACCGGTCATGATGGAGTACGTTGACGACATAGACATTCCGGAGTTTCGGGAGATTCCGACATTCAAGCGTGTCTGCATCTGCATACTGAGAAACGACCATGTGTGTAAGTACATGGGCTTTACCCTGACCAAGAATGAGAAGAGCAGACGAGAAAGTGTGATGAGAAAATATAAAGCATTGGAATATGGAAAATTTTAAGAGTCCGGTATATAATGTGATAGCAGTGCCTATCGAGAAAGTGGTGGCGAACAATTATAACCCCAACATGGTGGCTCCTCCGGAGATGAAGCTGTTGGAACTGTCGATATGGGAGGACGGGTACACCATGCCTTGCGTGTGCTATTACTTGAAGGACGAGGACAAGTATGAGATTGTAGATGGATTCCACCGCTATCTGGTGATGAAGACATCGAAACGAATTTATGACAGGGAGAAGGGGATGCTTCCCGTGTCGGTGATAGACAAGGATATTTCGTGCAGAATGGCTTCGACCATACGTCATAACAGGGCGAGGGGTACGCACACGATAGAGCTGATGAGCCACATCGTGTCGGAGCTTACGTCTGCGGGCATGTCGGATGCGTGGATTATGCGCAATATCGGCATGGACAAGGATGAGCTGTTGAGGCTGAAGCAGATTTCCGGGCTGGCGGACTTGTTTGCGGACAAGGACTTCAGTTTGTCGGAGGACTGGCTGGAGGATTAGGCGGCTCTGGCCCCAGATGTTCATGCAACAATAAGTTTGGATTGTATCTCCTGTTTTGACACTTCACCTTCTGATTTGACATGACAAAGTGCCATTTCTGTAATAAATTCACGTTTTTAGCGTCACAATACAGGATTTTTTTTGCTGTTGAAGTACAAATTAGTATCTTTATTGGGTAAATCATACTTTATCAGATTGTTTGAAAAACAAAACTTTATTATGAAGGAATTTATAACAATTAAAAATATTGGTCCGCTAAAGCACATTGAGAACCTTGGCCTTCTGCCATTCACTGTGTTGATTGGTGAATCCGCAAGTGGTAAAAGCACACTGATGAAGCTGATAAGCATGATGCGCTATCTGTACAAAATGGCAAACATCCGTTCTTATTTGAAGCATTCAAAAATAACAAGCTCTCCTTTCAGGATGCGCTTCGATTCGATGATGAAAGAAACGGGAATGTATAAAATGCTTGACTCGTCAAGTGTAATTAGGTATAGTGTAGTCATGGATGATGAAACGGAATACACCATCTTGATGGAAAACAAGAAATTAGGCAGACTTCCCATTATATCTTCTGACCATTTGGTGTTCAACAAAGTGTCCTATATCTCTGAAAACCGAAACATCATTCCGACATGGGCGCAAAAGGCATCCCAAAACACAGGTGCAACCTTGGGATTTTATTTTCATGAAACAAACAATGATTTTGTCAGAGCATCGGCAAACGACAAAGAGATACCGTTGGACTATATAGGCATGAAGCTTCAGATAACCCACCCCAAAGGTAAGCCTACACGCTACACCGTCATTCCAAATGACAGCCGTCATGAGCCAATCGACTTACGAGAAGCTTCATCCGGCATTCAAACGTCAGCATCGGTCGCTTTGATTGTAAAGAACTATGCCAGCGCAAATGGCTTTTCATTTAAGGACGCATTCAAGCGCTCTGTCCTGAACTATCTGTATGATATGGAAAGATTGAACAAGTTTCGGGCTGTCGCAGAACCCAGCGATTTGAAGAAACAAGTATATATCCATATTGAAGAACCTGAGTTAAGTCTGTTCCCTGATGCACAGTGCAAACTCATAGAAGAAATTGTGCTGTCGGCAACACATGCGGATGAAAATCGAGAAATTAATATGATGCTTGCGACCCATAGTCCGTATATTCTTAACTACTTGAATGTTTTACTAAACCAAACAAATGCAGTACGTGCCCAATTGAGCAGGACTAACACGGCTGTTTATCGAATATATGAAGGAGAGATACAAGATTTGCTTGTCCAAAATGAACGCGGACGGTGGATTGTAGATACTTACGACCTCTCAGAGTTGATGAGTCACATTTATAATGAATTTGTAAATCTTGACGTATGATAGAATCTTTTCTTAAAAAGGCATTCCCGCTCCATTATGGCATAAATCCACAAGAAGTAGAAGTGCCTCTCTACAGAATACGCGAACCTTTCTCAGAAACCGACTCCAAGAGTTGCATACGATGTCAGCAATTGCCTGAAAGGGCTTACCGTAATGAATGCAATAAAGAAGTTCTGAAGGTGAATAATAATGGCAAGGAAATTGCTGTGGTTCGTTTTGAAAAGTATATCGAACAATTTGCAGGCACTACTGCCAATATTAAAGACCGATGTGATTTATTAATGACAGAGACAGGAATGGTACATGAAAAAGTTGTATTCTGTGACTTGTGTTGTTATGAGGAAAAATATGTTGAGCCTAATACGGGAAAATACCCGGAAGGGAAACGGGCAAAAGCCAGACAGCAAATGCTTAAATCGATAGAAGTTTTGATTCAAGAATCTACAACAGCTGTAAATCTCTTGACATATCCCCAAAAGGTCTGCTTATTTGCATGGCGCGATTACGATGTCCCTGATGCACCCATTCTTGCTTCACGCGGTGACGCAAGAGCAAATATGCAGGTGTTTGGCAGTATTGTATCAAATATGACAGCACAGACGACTTCTCACCATAGCGTAATGGGGCATGGCTTCACTTTCATGCAAGTAAAATATCCATCGCAATATGTATGGTAATTATAAGATTGGCATTTATCATTAAAATAATTAATCGGAGTCTTTTATGAATTATGAAAATGCAGTGAGAAGGAGAGTGTTTAATGAAAAATGCAGTCTGGTAATGTTATTTTTTTTAAGGATGTTCCCTCTTTGTAAAATAGATGGTGGACATATCATTTCAGAATATGATTTATATAACCGTAAAACTAATTAGAATATGGAGAGTTTTTCAATTTGGTTCAGTGGACTTGAAACTATGCAGCAAGTGTTCTGGGTTTGTGCACTTGTCGGGTCAGCTGTGTTTGTAATACAGCTTCTGCTTACGTTGTTCGGAATGGATTCAAGCGACATAGATGTCGATTTTGATGCCGGAGACACAATGGATTTGGGAGGAGGACTGTCGTTGTTCTCTATAAGGAGCCTTGTCAATTTCTTTGTGGGCTTCGGCTGGGCAGGTGTCTGTCTGCATTCGCTGATGGGTAATGCTGTGTTGCTGGCACTCGTGGCAGCAGCCGTAGGCTTGTTTTTTGTGTGGATGTTCTTCTTTATCTACAAGCAGACCAAGAAGCTGGAGGCAAACGGCGCCTTCCGCATTGAATATTGCAAGGGACGTGTGGCAGATGTCTATCTGCGCATTCCGGAGAAGAAGAGCGGCAGAGGAAAAGTGCAGATAAGTGTGAACGGTTCCGTGCATGAACTGGATGCGGTTACAGAGGGTGAGGCGATAACCACAGGGCGCAAGGTGCGGATTACTGATGTTGTCGGCGGAGAAATGCTGGTGGTAGAGAATCTTTGACCCAAAGGGATGAGATTTTTTTGACTAAAGGAATGAAAATTTTGACCCAAAGGGATGAGAATTTTTGACCAAGAGAGATGAATTTGAAACTTTCTTCAGACAGGGGGCACTTCATGCGGCAACCGGTCTTGTAATCTTGAAAAGTTGGATATTAAAATAATTAATTATGGAATCTATGTATCTTATTGTAATTGCCGCTGTAGTGGCTATTGCGCTGTTCGTTTCCATTGTGAATCGTTACAGACGGTGTCCTTCGGACAAAATTTTGGTGATTTATGGGAGTAAAAGCAGCAAAACGTCGGCACGTTGCGTGCATGGCGGCGGTGCTTTCGTATGGCCTATAATCGAAGACTATGCTTATCTTAGCCTTACACCAATCAGTATTGATGCGAATCTGACAAATGCGCTCAGCAAACAGAACATCCGTGTGGATGTGCCAAGCCGCTTCACTGTGGGTATATCTACAGACCACGATTGCATGAATGCAGCTGCGGAACGTTTGCTCGGACTTAGTGCTGCACAGATACAGGAACTGGCGCGTGATATTCTTTTCGGACAGTTGCGTCTGGTAATTGCCACGATGAGTATTGAGGAACTGAACAACGACCGTGACAAGTTTCTTGAGAGCATTTCTGCCAATGTAGAAGTGGAACTGAAAAAGATTGGTCTTCGTCTGATAAATGTGAACGTGACCGATATAAAAGATGAGAGCGGATATATAGAGGCTCTCGGACGTGAAGCTGCTGCCAAAGCGATAAATGAGGCAAAAGTGAGAGTGGCAGAGCAAGATAAAGTCGGTGAAATCGGTAAGGCGGAAGCGGTGAGAGAAACCCGCATACGTACAGCCGAAGCCAATGCGGAAGCCGTAAAGGGTGAGAACGAAGCGAAGGTTGCCATTGCTGCATCCGAGGCTTATCGCCGTGAGAAGGAAGCGGAGGCACAGCGTAAAGCCACAGCCTCAGAAAAAGTACAGCAGGCAAAGGCATTGCAGGAAGCATACGCGGCAGAACGCGAGGCTGAGGAAGCGCGTGCAGAACGTGAACGCTCTACGGAAACAGCCAACGTACTCGTTCCGCAGGAGATTGAGAAGAGACGACTTATCATCGAAGCGGAGGCGGAAGCAGAGCGCGTGCGTGTCAATGCAAAGGGTGAAGCAGATGCCATTTATGCCAAGATGGAGGCAGAAGCAAAAGGTTTGTATGAAGTGCTGACGAAGCAGGCTGCCGGTTATGACAAGATGGTTCAGGCTGCCGGAGGAGATGCCAACAAGGCATACATGCTGTTGCTGCTCGAAAAGCTTCCTGAGCTTGTCAAGACTCAGGTTGAGGCTGTCAAGGGTATCAACATTGACCATGTGACTGTTTGGGACAATGGTGCCGGTGGTGCAGACGGAAAAGGCTCTACAGCCGGTTTCGTGTCCGGACTGATGAAGTCTGTTCCGCCGCTTAACGAACTTTTCGATATGGCGGGGCTTAATTTGCCGGAGTATCTGGCGAAGAAAAAAGAAGAGCCTGCTGTGGATGCGGAAGAAGTAGAAGACTGAATAAACTAAAGAGAAACGGTGCATGGGGCATTTCCGAAAGAAGCGGAATGTCCCATGCTTTTTTATGGAAAAAACCGGGAAAATACAGGAAAAATACAGGAAGAACACCGGGAAAATACCGGAAAAGCACAGGGGAAATACCGGAGAAAACACAAGAGTTTCATAGAATGTTTGGAGTAAAAATATGGTAAAAAGTGCATGGATTCGGATTTTATGTGTACTTTTGCCGCGCATTTGGTTCTTGTCCTCTTCATTTGAGGCTTGTTGAGACTGGAATTTGCCTAATCTGATTTCGGGAATGGCGGACTTCAGGAAGAAGCACTCAGGAAAGACGGACAGACTAAGAGGGAATACAGTGTGAGTCTGTAACTATACCCGTAGCTGTAACTCCTGTTTTTTATGGCAACACATCATCATGTTGTGCCACTGACCTTTGTTATTGCCGTGAGGCTGTAAATAATTGTGGTTGGGAAGGCCGTGCTGCCAATGGAGAAGTCAGAAGACCTGCCGATGCCGATGTTCAGATGCCGCTCTCGGGAATAAGAGCTGCCGGAAAAATACTGAGAATACTGTTTTGCTGAGATTCCGGGATGGAATATCGGTGTTTTTTGTGTATTCATGTATTCTTGGGATATGTATTCTTTCGTGAGTTGTCCGCTTTGTCATGCGGTTCTCGGAGTGTGCTTTCTGATATCGTATTATATTTTGTTTTGAGATGGAAGAAAGTGTATAACCAAATATAGATGTTTATGATAAGAAAAGTATTGGTTGCCAATCGCGGTGAGATTGCGATTCGGGTGATGCGTGCTTGTTATGAAATGGGCATACGTTCTGTGGCTGTCTATAGCACTGCCGACCGTCTGTCGCGCCATGTCGTTTTTGCAAACGAAGCAGAGTGTATCGGCGGTGCGTCGTCGGCAGACAGCTACCTGAATATCGACCACATTATCGAGGCGGCAAAGAAGCACAAAGTGGATGCCATTCACCCGGGATACGGTTTCCTTTCCGAAAATTCCGAGTTTGCGCGTCGTTGTGAAGCTGAAGGCATCATCTTCATCGGTCCAAAGCCGGAAACCATGGAATTGATGGGCGACAAGATTTCCGCCCGCATACAGATGATAAAGGCGGGAGTGCCCGTTGTGCCCGGAACTCAGGAGCAATTGAGCAGTGGCGAGGAAGCCTTGGAGGTGTGCCGAAAGATTGGCTTCCCCGTGATGCTGAAGGCTTCTATGGGTGGCGGCGGAAAAGGCATGAGACTTATTGAACGCGAAGAAGATGTGATAGAGATGTACAATGCGGCAAAGAACGAGGCGATGGCTTCGTTTGGCGATGATACAGTCTATATCGAAAAGTTTGTCGAGGAGCCTCACCACATAGAGTTTCAGATACTTGGCGACAAGCATGGCAATGTCATCCATCTTTACGACCGCGAATGTTCTGTGCAGCGTCGTCACCAGAAAATAGTAGAAGAAAGTCCGTCGCCGTTTATTGATGACACTCTTCGCCGCGAAATGGGCGAGAAGGCGGTGGCTGCGGCAAAAGCGGTGGGCTACATCGGTGCCGGCACCATTGAGTTTCTTGTGGATAAGCACCATCATTTCTATTTCCTTGAAATGAACACCCGGCTTCAGGTGGAGCATCCTATCACGGAAGAAGTTGTCGGCGTCGATCTTGTGAAACAGCAGATTCTTATTGCTGACGGACAACCGCTGGGCTACCGTCAGGAGGATATCCGCCAAAGAGGACATGCCATAGAGTGCCGCATCTGTGCGGAGGATACGGAGCATAACTTCATGCCTTCGCCGGGAACGATTGTTCAGCTCACAGAGCCTCACGGCATTGGTATCCGAATCGACAGCTATGTATATGAGGGCTATGAGATTCCCGTACATTACGATCCGATGATTGGAAAGCTTATCGTTTGGGCTACGGAGAGACAGTATGCCATTGAGCGCATGAGGAGAGTGCTGTATGAATATAAGATTGTCGGTCTGACTACGAACATACGCTACTTGCGCCGCATCATTGATGTGCCTGATTTCCGTGAAGGAAACTACAACACCTATTTTATAGAGCGCAATGCGGAGCGTCTGCGTCCGCGTCCGGGATTCAAGAACGAGAGCGAAGAGATGGCGGTGATTGCCGCCTACATAGACTACCTTATGAATCTGGAGGAAAATACCGGTGGGGCGGCTGAATGCAAACAGGGACAGTCCGCCATCAATCGCTGGAGAACATTCGGATTGCAGAAGGGTGTGTTGAGAGTATAATGGTACGATAAGATTGCACAACCATCTGCCTGCCGCCCGCATGGTGTCCGGTTTCGTGGAATTTTGAAGCCGCATGAACGATGTGCAGGCAGAACTTAAACTAAAAAACGATTATAATGGATATTCAGGTTGGAAACAAGATTGTAGATGTCACGCTGTTGAGCAAAGACGGAAACAACGTGAAGATTGATATAGACGGACAAGTTTATGATGTGGATGTGGCCATGTTGCAAAACGGAACATGTTCGATTATTCACAATGGAAACTCGTACAAGGCAGAGCTGGTGAAGAGCGATGCAGGAAAGCATTACCGCGTGAATGTCAACTATTCGACTTACCAGATTGACATGTTGGACTCGCAGGCAAAATACATGCGTATGCGGAAAAAGACGGATGCCGTGCAGAGCGATCAGGTGACGGCGCCGATGCCGTGCAAGATAGTAAAAGCGTATTGCAAGCAGGGCGACAAGCTGAAGGCCGGAGACACGGTACTGACTATGGAGGCTATGAAGATGCAGTCGAACTATAAGGTCGCGGCTGATTGCGAGGTGCTTTCTGTGCTTGTGGCAGAAGGCGACAGTGTGAAGGTCGGACAGACATTGATAACATTAAAACTGAACGAAAACAATGAATGACAATAAGATACAGAGACTCACAGCACGTGAGCGCATAGATTTGCTTCTTGACAAAGGAACATTTGTGGAAATGGACAAGCATGTGGTGCATCGTTGCAACGACTTCGGCATGGACAAGAAGCGTGTGGAGGGCGACGGTGTGATTTCCGGATACGGCAAGATTGACGGACGCATTGTCTTCGTCTATGCTTTTGATTTTGCGGTATTGGGAGGTTCTCTCAGTGCGGCAAACGCGCAGAAGATTGTGAAAGTGCAGGAACTTGCCCTTAAAAACGGAGCACCGATTATCGGTCTGAACGATTCCGGAGGTGTACGCATACAGGAAGGAGTGGAAAGTCTGACCGGTTTTGCACACATCTTCCGGCAAAACGTGATGGCATCCGGAGTGATTCCGCAGATTTCTGCCATACTCGGGCCTTGCGCCGGAGGGTCGTGCTATTCTCCTGCACTGACAGATTTCATTCTCATGGTGAAGGGACAGAGCCAGATGTTTGTCACCGGTCCGGACGTGGTTCGTGCCGTGACGAATGAAGCGGTTGACAAGGAGACACTCGGAGGTGCCATGACGCATAGCAGTGTGAGCGGTGTGAGCCATTTCGTCTGCCGCGATGAGGAAGAGACTCTGATGACCATCCGCGAACTGATTGGATTCATCCCTTCCAATAATATGGAAGATGCCCCTGTCTATCCGGTGACAGATGAGATAACCCGCGTGTGCCATGAACTGGACAATGTGGTTCCGGAAGACCCTAATGTGCCGTATGACATACGCAATATCATAGAACCGGTATGCGACCAGCAGTATTTCTTCGAGGTGATGACCGAGTTTGCCAAGAACATTGTAGTAGGATTCGGACGTCTTGCCGGCCGCACAGTGGGTTTTGTGGCAAATCAGCCAAACTTCCTTGCCGGTGCGCTCGATATTGACGCAAGCGACAAGGCTGCCCGCTTTATCCGTTTCTGCGACTGCTTTAATATTCCGCTCGTGGCGGTGGAGGATGTTCCGGGCTTCCTTCCGGGAACAGATCAGGAGCACAACGGCATCATCCGTCATGGGGCTAAGATTGTGTATGCTTTTGCTGAGGCCACAGTACCGAAGCTCACACTCATCACGCGCAAGGCTTATGGCGGGGCATACATTGTGATGAACAGCAAATGTATCGGTGCGGATGTGAATTTAGCTTATCCGACTGCGGAGATTGCCGTGATGGGAGCGGAAGGTGCATGTAACATTCTCTACCGAAAGGCTTCGCCGGAAGAGCGCGCGGCGGCGATAGAGGAATACCGACGTAAATTTGCCAATCCTATGCCGGCTGCACAGCTTGGCTATATTGATGAAATCATACAGCCGTGTGACACCCGCATACGTCTTATTCAGGCACTGGAGATGACTCGTAACAAGAATCAGAGCAATCCGCCGAAGAAGCATGGCAACATGCCTTTATAGTGTATGACTTGTCGGAAATCATTGTGTTTTTCAGGGGCATCGTGATGGTGTCCCTGATTCTTTTCCCTCTGTTTCCGTGTGGGAATATTATGCTTCTTGTTTAAGTGAGTGTATTTACAGACTACTCATGTATATTTAGCGGGATGTTTTCAGCAGACTCCTCGTGTGTAGTTGGTGGGTGTTTTCGACAGACTCCTCCGTCGCTACGCGCCACCTCCCCTAACTT
>JAJPZU010000054.1 GCA_021204165.1 Prevotellaceae bacterium | reverse complement strand
CCTAAGTTAGGGGAGGTGGCGCGGTAGCGACGGAGGAGTCTGTCGAATACATCCACAAATATATACAAGTCACACATGAGGAGTCTGTCGAAGACGTCTGCTGATATATACAAGTCACACACGGAGGAGTCTGTCGAATACACCCTGCAATGCTTTCATAAAATAGAATAGCATCCACATAATATGATATGGAAAGCCGCCATACAGGGGAGCAGGAAATATGAAATAGACGGAAAAAACGGATATATCTTTAACTGCCTGTTCAAAAGGTTTGTAATGAATATAAATAAAGTGTAACTTTGCCATGTCAATATAGAAGTATGCCCAAGACCTAAAAATGTGGAATATGGAAAGCAAGACTCGAAAAATAAAGATTATATTCACTTCCGATATACACGGAAACTATTTTCCATACGACTTTCGCCACGAGCGTTGGGGAAAGGGGAGCTTGCAGAGAGTACATGCCTTTGTGGCGCAGCAATGCAGACACAGTGCATGTAGCACCATTCTTATTGACGGTGGAGATATACTTCAGGGTGAGCCGACAGCATATTATTTCAATTATGTGTCTCCGGGAAAGAGACATAAGGTGGCGGGCTTCTGCAACTTCATCGGGTATGATGTGGGGGTGATTGGTAACCACGACATAGAGACCGGACATGAAGTGTTCAACAGTTTCATACGTGACTGCAATTATCCGATTCTGGGTGCGAATGCCATATCGGTGCATAGCGGGAAACCCTATTTCAAACCTTATACGATACTTTTTCGCAGTGGGGTGAGAATTGCTGTGGTAGGGTTTGTCACTCCGGCAATACCTCATTGGGTTCCGATACGTTCATGGGAGGGAATAGAATTTGAAGACATCAAGGAAAGTGCGCGTAAATGGATTAAGATTATAAAGGAGACGGAGAATCCGGATTTCATAATCGGACTCTTCCATTCGGGCATGGACGACGGAATCGTCACACCGGAATACCGGGAGAATGCGACGCGTGAAACAGTGACTTCCGTGGACGGGTTCGACCTTGTGCTGTATGGACATGACCATGCCAGCAACATGGAGGAAGTGGAAAGTCCGTCGGGAAAGAGTGTTCTTTGTGTGAATCCCGGCAGTTTTGCCTATTCTGTGGCTGAGATAAACCTTAAATTCACTGTCGGGGCGGAGGGAAAGGTGATTCAAAACGACATGGCTTGCCAGCTGCACTACATTGGGACATTGCATAATTTGCACGCATCGGAATTTCGGAAGCATTTCAGTGAAGACTATAAGGCGGTACATCGTTTTGCCTCCAAAAAGATTGGCACATTCCTGAGCGGAGTGGACATATCGGATGCCTATTTCGGTTCTTCCGCATATATTGATTTGATTCAGCGGCTTCAGTTGCGCATATCGGAGGCTGACATATCGTTTGCGGCTCCGTTGTTTTTTAATGCCTCGATTGAGCCGGGAGAGGTGAAAGTGAACAATCTGTTCAACATGTACCGCTTTGAGGACTGCCTATATACGCTCCGCATGTTCGGTCGGGAGATAAAGAATTATCTTGAAATGAGTTATGCGTGCTGGACAAATCAGATGCTTTCTGAGGATGACAACCTGCTGCTGATTGGTCCGATGAAGAATAATCCTGAGCGTATAGGTTTCAAGAATTTTCTGTTCAATTTCGATTCTGCCGCCGGAATAAGGTATGAGGTGGATGTGACCAAACCGGAAGGCAAGAAGGTACGTATTATATGTATGGGCGACGGAAGTCCCTTTTATGAGGAAAAGGAATATACGGTGGCGATGACTGCTTACAGGGCAAACGGGGGCGGTGAGCTTCTGACCAAAGGAGCGGGAATTGCAAAGGAAGAGATAAAGGAACGTATTGTTTCATATACGGAAAAAGACATCCGCCATTATCTTATGCAATATATAAAGGAGAAAGAGACTATCACTCCGAAGGCCATCAATCACTGGAGGTTTGTTCCTGAAGACTGGGTGGCGAAAGCCGCAGAGCGGGAAAGGCGAATCTTGTTTGCCAAGAAGGAGGACACGTCTTCTCCCCGGCCGGATGTGCTTTGACGGTATTTGGTAGAAGAGCTAAAAACAGAGTAGGATATGGATTACAGGAGAAAAATAGCAAAACGTATCAGTTTTGATGATGCGATGGAGGTTATCTATGCAGTGCAGCATAGCGATTCTGAAAAGGAGAAGCTGTATAGACTGATATATGATGAGGACAAAAAAGTGGTGCGGAACGCACTTTGGATAATGGGTCATTTTTCTCTTCATGAGAATGAATGGTTGTATGTAAAGCATCATGAATTGATTAATGAGGCGATGTCCGTGTCGGATGATGCGGCAAGACGGCTGCTGCTGACGCTGCTTGAGCGTCAGCCTTTTTCTGCTTCGGACATACGTACAGACTTCTTCGATTTTTGCATGAAACATGCAATGATGGTATCGGAACCGGTCAGTGTGAAGGTGCTGTGTCTGAAGCTTGCTTTTGCCATGTCTGTTCATTTCCGGGAACTTCGGGAAGAATTGCGGTCTGAACTTGAAATCATGTCTGACGAATTGCTTGCGCCCTCAGTCAGATGTTGCAGGAAAAATCTGCTGAAGAAGATGAACTCTTACGATAAAGATAACAATAATATATAAAATGATGGAACAGCATAACAAAAAAGAAAAGCTTATGTTGCATGATACATCGTTTGTGGATCTGATGATGAAGCGCATATTCAACGTGCTTCTGATAGCAAATCCTTATGATGCCTTCATGCTTGAGGACGACGGACGTGTGGATGAAAAGATTTTTAATGAATATGCCAAACTCGGATTGCGCTATCCTCCGCGTTTCTTTCAGGTTGCATCGCAGGAAGAAGCTGAGAAAGAGCTTAAACGCATATCGTTTGATTTGGTGATATGTATGCCGGGAACAGACAACAACGATGTGTTTGATATTGCCCGCAACATAAAGAATGACAGCCCGACAGTGCCTATTGTGGTTCTTACTCCTTTCTCTCACGGCATACGCAAGCGCATGGAAAATGAAGATCTTTCCATTTTCGAGTATGTGTTCTGCTGGCTTGGAAATACAGATTTGCTGTTGTCTATCATCAAGCTCATTGAGGACAAGATGAATCTTGCGCACGACATAGAAGTGGCCGGTGTGCAGATGATAATGTTGGTGGAGGATTCTATTCGATTTTATTCGTCTATACTGCCAAATCTTTATAAGTTTGTGCTTCAGCAGAGTCTGGAATTTGCCACGGAGGCACTGAATGCTCAGCTGGAGACGCTGCGCATGAGGGGAAGACCGAAGATTGTGCTTGCACGTAACTACGAGGAGGCATGGTCGCTTTACAGCAGATTCAAAGACAACACGCTGGGAGTGATAAGCGATTGCCGGTTCCCGAAAGACGGAAAAACAGATGAAACAGCGGGATACCAGTTGCTGTCGGCAATCAGAGCCTCCGATGAGTTTGTGCCGTTGATTATGGAATCTTCGGAAAGTGACAAGGCTGAACTTGCCGCGAAGTGCGGTGCGGCATTCATCGACAAGAACTCAAAGAAGATGGATGTGGATTTGCGCAATCTGATTCTTAAGAGATTCGGCTTCGGCGACTTTATATTCCGTGACCCTCAGACAATGGAGGAAGTGGTCAGGGTAAAGAACCTGAAAGATTTGCAAGATAACATATTTACACTTCCAAAGGAATCGTTGTTGTATCATATCACCAGAAACAATGTTTCGCGCTGGTTGTGTTCGCGTGCCTTATTCCCTATTTCGGAGTTCCTCAAGCATATTACATGGCATTCGTTGCAGGATGTCGATGCTCACAGGCAGATAATTTTCGATGCCATTGTCAGCTATCGAAGAATGAAAAACCAAGGAGTGGTGGCTGTGTTCCACCGCGACCGGTTTGACCGTTATTCGAACTTTGCACGTATCGGTGACGGCTCTCTTGGAGGCAAAGGGCGCGGTATCGCATTTTTGGATAATATCATAAAGAAGCACAAGGACTTGAATGAGTTCGACAATGCCAGAGTGATGATTCCTAAGACTGTGGTGTTGTGTACGGATATATTCGATGAGTTCATGGACACGAATGAACTCTATCAAATCGCGCTTTCGGACATACCGGACGATGAGATTCTCCAGTATTTTCTTCATGCGCGCCTTCCGGAGAAACTGGCGGAAGACTTGATGACATTCCTTGATGTGGTGAGGGAACCGATAGTCATACGTTCTTCTTCGCTTCTGGAGGATTCGCATTACCAGCCTTTTGCGGGAATATACTCAACTTACATGATACCGTATGCGGAAGATAAATATGCTCGTTTGCGTATGCTGTCGGATGCGATAAAAGGTGTGTATGCTTCAGTTTTTTATCGTGACAGCAAGGCATATATGACAGCTACCAGCAACGTCATTGACCAGGAAAAAATGGCTGTCATATTGCAAGAGGTTGTCGGTACGCAGTACGGCGACCGGTTCTATCCGAATATTTCGGGTGTGGCGCGCTCTGTGAACTATTACCCTATCGGTGATGAGAAAGCGGAAGAGGGAACGGTCAATCTTGCTCTCGGGCTTGGCAAATATATTGTGGACGGAGGACTGAATTTGCGTGTTTGTCCTGCACATCCCGATCAGATACTACAGACAAGCGAAATGGAAATTGCGCTTAGAGAGACGCAGACACGTTTTTATGCGCTTGATCTGAAGAACATGACGGAGAAGTTCTGTGTAGATGACGGCTTCAATCTGCTTAAACTCTCTGTCAGAGAGGCTGAGAAAGACGGTTCGCTGCAATATATCGCTTCAACGTATGACCCATACGATATGGTGATACGGGACGGCATTTATGACGGAGGGCGCAAGCTTGTCACTTTCTGCGGTGTGTTGCAACAAGGAGTGTTCCCTCTTCCCGAACTGCTTCGGCTTGCTATGCGCTATGGTCAGGAAGATATGCTGCGTGCTGTTGAGATAGAGTTTGCCGTGAAGTTGAATCCTGACCGTACCGGTGAGTTTTATCTTTTGCAGATTCGTCCGATGGTAGATAACAAGATGATGCTTGATGAAGACTTGGAGAAGATTGCTGACGAAGCGACGCTGATACGCAGCCATAATGCCATTGGGCACGGCATCACGAATGATGTCTATGATGTGGTGTATGTGAAGACCGACAACTATCTGGCATCCAACAATCCGGCTATTGCTGATGAGATTGCCAAGATAAATGCAGAATTTCTTGAGAATGGAAAGAACTATGTGCTTGTGGGTCCGGGACGCTGGGGAAGCAGCGACTCGTGGCTTGGTGTTCCGGTGAAGTGGCCTAATATATCGGCTGCCAAGGTCATTGTGGAAGCCGGACTTACCAATTACCGTATAGACCCGAGTCAGGGCACACACTTCTTCCAGAACCTGACAAGCTTCGGTGTGGGCTACTTTACCGTCAATGATTTTCTTGGCGACGGAGTATATAATCAGGCTTTTCTTAATGCGCAGCCTGCTGTCAATGAGACGGAGCATGTGCGCCATGTACGCTTCTCTTCTCCGATAGTCATCAAGGTTGACGGAATGAAGAAGGAAGGTGTGGTGCTGATGCCGGAAGAATAAGATGTAATTTCTTCTGATGTGTCAAGCCGCATACTTGTCTGACCGTAGTGCAGATGGGTATGCGGCTTGAATTGTTTTATAGTCAAAGAAGTTGTCTTATTCTTTTTCCATGTCGAAATCAAGACGGTTTGTCAGTTTTTCAGATGAAGTTCTTCTGCAAGGAAAGAGCTTGTTATTCCTTTGCCACTCTTTGCCACTTCTTCAGGAGTTCCGGATACGACAAGATAGCCGCCTCCTCTGCCTCCTTCCGGTCCCATGTCTATGATATGGTCTGCAAGCTTTATGACATCAAGATTATGTTCTATGACTATGACGGTATTTCCTTTCTCCACAAGTCTGTCGAGCACGTTCATAAGCACTCTTATGTCCTCAAAATGAAGACCTGTGGTCGGTTCGTCCAATATATATAATGTGTGTCCGGTGTCTCTCTTGCTCAGTTCCGTAGCCAGTTTCACACGCTGGCTCTCACCTCCGGAAAGGGTAGTGGAGGGCTGCCCGAGCTTTATATAGCCTAAGCCCACATCCTGCAATACCTTTATCTTGTTCAGTATGGAAGGCTGGTTCTCAAAGAACTCAACCGCCTGATTGATGGTCATGTCAAGTACGTCTGCTATTGATTTCCCTTTGAACCGTACTTCGAGCGTTTCCCTGTTGTATCGTTTCCCGTGGCAGGTTTCGCACGGCACGAGTACATCCGGAAGGAAATTCATGACAATGGTCTTGTAACCATTGCCTCCGCATGTCTCACAGCGTCCGCCCGATACATTGAAAGAGAAACGTCCCGGTTTGTAACCGCGCATTTTTGCCTCCGGCATATCCACAAAGAGAGAGCGGATGTCTGAGAACACCCCTGTGTAAGTGGCAGGATTGGAGCGCGGAGTACGTCCAAGCGGACTTTGATCTACATTGACCACTTTGTCTATATTCTCGATACCTTCGATGCTGTCGTATGGCAGCGGTTCTTTGAGGGAACGGTAGAAATGCTGACTCAGAATCGGTTGCAGAGTCTCGTTGATAAGTGTAGATTTGCCGCTTCCGCTGACACCGGTCACACAGACAAGCATTCCGAGAGGTATTTCCACATCGACATTGCGAAGATTATTTCCTCTCGCTCCGTGTATGACAATAGATTTGCCGTTGCCGGCTCTGTGTTTCTCCGGAACTTTTATACAGACATCGCCCGTGAGATACCGGGCTGTCAGCGTACCGGATTCAAGCATTTCCTTCGGAGTTCCTTGAAATACCACCTCGCCGCCGAGTCTTCCCGCCTTCGGTCCCATATCGACAATATAGTCGGCATTCAGCATCATGTCTTTGTCATGCTCTACCACCACCACAGTATTGCCGCCGTCACGCAGCCTTTTCAGCGAGTCTATCAGCCGGACATTGTCGCGCTGGTGCAGACCGATGCTTGGTTCGTCAAGGATATAGAGCACATTGACAAGCTGTGAACCGATTTGCGTGGCAAGACGGATGCGTTGGCTTTCGCCTCCGGACAGGCTGACAGAACTTCTGTTCAGAGAAAGATAGTCGAGTCCGACATTCAGCAGGAACTGGAGTCGTGAGCGTATCTCTTTTATGATTTCTGTGGCAATTCTCCTCTGTTTGTCCGTAAGCCGAGATTCTACCTCGCTAATCCATTCATACAGCTCTTTCAAGTCCATCGTGGAGAGTTCGAGTATATTCTTGTCCGCAATCCTGTAATGCAATGCCTCATTATTCAGGCGTGCCCCCTTACATTCAGGGCATACAGCCTCTTTGTCAAAAGATTCAGCCCATTTCTGTGCAGAGGCTGATGTTTCCGTCTCGCACAACTGTTTGATATATTTGGCAAGTCCTTCATATTCCGTAAAGAAGTCGCTGTTCGTCTTCACAAGAGAAGCCTTAATGCAGATTCTTTCGTCTGAGCCGTAAATAATGTCATGTATGGCATCCTCCGGAATCTCATTGATGGGGGTTTTCAGCGTACACTCATAGCGTTCCAACAGTGATTCTAATTGCCAGAATATCATGGTGTTCCTGTACTTGCCCAGAGGAGCCAGTCCGCCGGCATGTATGGAGAGTGAACGGTCCGGAATGATTTTGTCCTCATCAATGAGACTCACTTTCCCGAGTCCTTTGCAGCGCGGACATGCGCCTTGCGGCGAGTTGAACGAGAAATTGTTCGGGGCAGGGTCGTGATAGCACAGTCCGGTGGTAGGACACATGAGACGCTTGGAGTAGTGGCGAAGCTCTTCCGTGTCTTTGTCAAGAACCATGATGAGTCCGTCGCCCACCTGCATGGCTGTAGAAACACTTTTACACAATCTTGCCGAGTCCTTGGCACTGACAGACAGCTTGTCTATCACCACTTCGATGTCATGCGTCTTGTATCTGTCCACCTTCATTCCCGGCAATATATCGACAATCTTTCCGTCTATGCGGGCATACAGATAACCTTTCCGTCTCATGTTCTCGAACAATTCCCTGTAATGTCCCTTTCTGCTTCTGACCATCGGGGCGAGAAGGAATATCCGTTTTCCTTCATATTCTCGGAGAATAAGCTCTATGAGCTGTTCCTCCGTATATTTCACCATCATCTCACCGGTGGCACTGCTATAGGCTATGCCTGCACGGGCAAAGAGCAAACGGAGATAATCGTATATTTCTGTGACCGTGCCGACGGTTGAACGCGGATTCTTGTTCGTTGTTTTCTGTTCGATGCTGATTACGGGACTCAGTCCTGTAATCTTATCTACATCAGGACGTTCCATCCCTCCCAGAAAATTGCGTACATACGCAGAGAATGTTTCCACATACCTGCGTTGTCCTTCTGCAAATATGGTATCAAAAGCAAGCGAAGATTTGCCGCTTCCGCTAAGTCCGGTAATCACAGTGAGGCTTTTGCGTGGTATCGTTACATCCACATTTTTCAGGTTATGGACACGTGCACCCATAACTTCTATCCGGTTTTTACCTTTGTATTCCATACTTTATCAGTTTGTTCTGTCTCTGCATTCTCTTTCCTGTCAACATATACGGGTTTGTCCGAGAGGAAGAAGACTGCCATGCCGGAATGTCCGCTTCGTGAGGTCTCGACAATCCACATATATGATTGTTTGGAGCTTGCGAAAATAAATACTTTTTACCTTTTTGGATTGAAAATAGAAAAAAACGTAGGGGAGAAATTGCTATTTCCCGCCGGTCTCATCAGTCTCGTTGAATCCTTTGAGAACATTGATGGCTTTCTTGATTTTGTATTCAACACCATCACTGCCCACTGCATTGATGTTGATGAAATATACACCGTCTTTCACATACTTGCCCCCTTGCATACCGTCCCATCCGGCATCGACATTGTGCAAGTCCATGCTGTAAAGCTTCTTTCCCCATCTGTTGAATATCGAGGCTTCAAGTTTCACGATAGACTGATAGTCAATCTTGAGCACATCATTTATTCCGTCACCGTTTGGCGAGAAACCGTCCGGACATGTCAACGATGATTCACTGATGATGATGGTGAACACGTCTGACTCATACTCCAAAGTGTTGTTTGAACCATCTGTGAATGTCACATAAAGCTTCACCCCAAAGCTCCCCGACTCGGTGAGCGTATAGGACGTATTTTCCTCAAAGCGTGTCAGAATCGGCGATTCTTCTCCTGTTTGCGACTTGAAGAACCGCCATTCACAAGTGTAGTTGTATCCGTCAGCATCGGATATGTTCGATTTGCAAGTGAGTTCAAGAGGGGCTTGTGCCGTCTGAGATTCTCCCTCTGTCATTTCCACCTCGGACTCGTCATCCACCGAATAGAAACTGATGACAGGGGATGCACTTTGTGACCAAACAAAACTACTTGTTACAAAAAATGAAATAAACAATGCGTATCTGGATAGTTCTTTCATATAGAGTAATGAATTAATGAGTGCAAATTTAATCATTCATTGTGACAATAACAGATTATTTTGTCTAATTTAGAAACTGTTTTATGAAAATTATTAATTGTAGTTGTATTCAACAGACTCCCTCGTTGCTACCTTATAGTAATAGGAGAGAAATCCATATACTTCTCCTTGGAATGTCTTCAATAAACTTCATGGCACTGAACTCCAACATGGTAGCTTGAAAAAATAAGCTCTGCAATGTGCTGAAAACATATTGCATGTGCAGAAAGAGAGTAAAAACAGTGCGCTGAAAACTCAAATCAACACTGTTGTTTTTATAATCAGCAGTGTTGATTTGAGTTTTCAGCGCACTGTTTTTTAATTCTTCTCTGCACAGATTTTTTATTTTATCCGCAGTATTCGTGATTAAAATAGTATTTTTGCAGAGTCAAACAAACTTCATTGGATGATAAACTCATTCGACAGATAGAACAGCTTGTACAATTAACCCATTTACTTGTCTATAAACATAATATTATGATAAAACAGAAATCAGCATTATGCTTGTTGCTTTGCTTGGCAGGAGGAGTGGCAAGTGCACAAGACACTTCAAAAGAACCTGTAAACGATGCCAACAGCCCGCTCCATCTTATGCAACCCGCTTATAAAGTACATTATGGAGTGCCAACCCCGGAAGATGTGAAGTCCGTTTTGGACAGGGTATGTTCATATTTGGAACGTACCACCTTCATGCAGGTGGAAAACAAAAGAACTCACCGGACAGTAGATGATTTGCGTAAGATAGACAGTGAGTCCCAATTGGTAAGAGGCGCTTTCCGACTTACTTCATACGAATGGGGAGTGACTTACAGTGCCATGCTCCGTGCAGCGGAAGTCACAGGCGACAAACGGTATGCAGAATATGCCTTGAAACGGATGACTTATCTTGCCGAACTTGCACCTTATTTCCGGAAAGTCTTGGAGAAAGGGAAAGATATAGACGTGCTGATGCGGCAGGTTGTCAAACCGGAAGCCCTTGACGATGCCGGTGCAATATGCGCGGCAATGATTAAGGCTAAGATGCAGAACAAGGCTCTTCCGCTGGACAAACAGATAGACACCTATTATAATTTTATCTCGAAGGAACAGTATCGCCTTGCCGACGGTATCTTCGCTCGTATGCGCCCGCTGAAGAATACAGTGTGGCTTGATGACATGTTCATGGGGATTCCGGCTTTGGCATGGAAAGCGGCGGCGGAAGGCGACTCACAAGGCATGGATGAAGCGGCTGAACAGTTTCAGCTGTTCCATCAACGTATGTGGGTGGCAGAGAAACAACTGTACAGACACGGATGGGCGGAGGGCATGAATCCTCATCCTTCTTTCTTTTGGGGAAGAGCTAACGGCTGGGCTCTGTTGACTGCATGTGAGCTGATGGATGCTCTGCCGGAAAGTCATCCGGCTTACCGGAGAATTATGGCACAATTCAAGGAACATCTGCAAGGTATTGTCGCATTGCAGGGGCATGACGGGGCATGGCATCAGTTGCTTGACCGCAATGACACTTATCTGGAGACTTCGTGTACGGCAATCTATGCCTATTGTATGGCTCATGCCATCAATAAAGGCTGGATTGACGCTCAGGCATACGGTGCGGCGGCATTGCTGGCATGGAACTATGTAGATGGCATGATAAACGAAGAAGGTCAGGTGTGCGGAACGTGTGTCGGAACCGGAATGGCTTTTGATCCGGCTTTCTATGCTTACCGTCCGGTAAATAATTTCGCTGCTCACGGCTATGGCCCTGTGCTATGGGCGGGAGCCGAGATAATAGAATTGGTCAGGTCGAGACACATCAAGCTCAATGACAGTGCCATACATTTCTATCCGCAAGACCCGGAAACAGACGAACCTATATTCTATGTGAAACCGTGAGGATGGGTAGCTGAAAAAGCTGATTGGAGAATTAGAAGCTGTTTTAAATTTGTTTTCGAGTAGTTTCGAGAGGATGTATAGCACTTACACCTAACATGGTAACTTTAGTGGTTGTGTTTACAAACTCCTCCGTCGCTACCGCGCCACCTCCCCTAACTTAGGGGAGGAGCCTATATAC
>JAJPZU010000194.1 GCA_021204165.1 Prevotellaceae bacterium | reverse complement strand
ATTATAATCTGGTAATTAGGTATCTACCTTTTTATAAATTTTATTATATAGGTAATTGTAGTCTGCTCAGTTATAAGGACAAGTGTATTATGTTTGTTCGTTTTTTAAGGGACAAATTGATTCGGAGGGCATGAACGGTGGTGTAATGAAGAATTTCAGGACATATATAGTTGATTTGATTGTAAAAATCTATACTTTCAGCTTCCAACAAAGAGTGAGGAGATTTGAAAATATTATCTATACTCATTGGTTGAAAGGTTGTTTTGCCGAGTTGGGAAGGGACTGTTATATAGAGCGAGGTTTGAGGCTGATTGGAGGTGAGAATATATTCATTGGTGATTCCGTTTGTATTCAGCGGCTATCAAATTTGTCTGCATGGGGCAGTTTTAATGGAGAAGTTTTTCATCCTGTTATAATTATAGGAGAAAAAAAGCTTGATAGGAGAATATGCCAATATCTCATGTGTGAATAAGATTGTTTTAGGAAAAAATGTATTGTTAGGACGTTGGGTGACTATAATAGACCATGCACACGGTTGTTTTACTGAAGAACATTTGGCATACCCGCCGATAAATCGTCCTTTGTATTCAAAGGGAAATATTGTTATTGATGATGATGTGTGGATTGCAGATAAAGTTACCATTTGTTCAAATGTTCATATACACAAGGGTGCTGTAATAGGGGCGAATAGTGTGGTAACAAAAGATGTTCCACCTTATACATTGGTGGCTGGTTGTCCTGCAAAAATAATTAAGACTTTGAATCTTGATTCACAAGAAGAATCTAAAGATAGAGGAAATGAATGAGGTAAGCAGTCTTGTTCCGGTTGTAGTAGCCTTTACTCCCGATTATTTTGTTCCGGCAGCCACTTGTCTGCACTCCATTATGAAACATGCGGGAGAGGACGCACGTTTCCATGTGATATGTCTGTTAAGTGAGGATTTACCGGAACATTTGAGAGAAAAAATACAACTGATAGGTGGCGAAAACACAACATACTCATTCTTTAATATGTTCGGAAGATTGCAAAACATTTATGTAGATTCCAAATATACTGAAGCCGCCTCTTACAGATTGCTTTTGCCTGATTTGTTACCGGAATACGAAAAGGTCATTTATATCGATTGCGATGTAATTGTTCGCAATGACTTGGCTGCTTTATACCACTCTGTAAATTTAAGAGATTACTATATGGCTGCCGTGTTTGAAGCACCGTTGGATTTTCAGATAGAACGCTTTGAAGCTATCGGATGTAACCCTATGGAGTATTTCAACTCCGGTTTTCTGGTGATGAATCTGGAAAAAATGAGACATGATGGTCTTGTGGAGAAATTCTTGGAAGCTTCGAGAATAGAGGGACTGGAGTTTCCCGACCAGGATGTATTAAACATGGTTTGTAAAGGACATATATTGGGATTACCTCCTTATTATAATAGCATCCGTACATTTTATCTGCCGCAGTATAAGCAGAGCTTCCTGCGTAAATATACCGAGACAGAACTATCTGACGTAAAGAAGCATGGAACGGTGCATTATACAGGAGCAAAACCCTGGAACCATTTTACAATAGAGTTTGTGCTTTGGTGGACCTATTATGATGAATTGCCCAAGGCTATTAAAGAAGAATGGAAAATGAACAGAAAATTACACCTGCTTTATTTATTATGTAAAATGAAATATTCAGGATGTATGATTTTCGGATTACAGAAGATATACCGTTATCTTAGATATAAATAATAAGTATGAAGCATGCTTATTTGATAATAGCTCATAATGAGTTTGAAATTCTGAATCTGCTGTTGAGGGCGATAGATGATGAACGAAATGACATTTATATTCATTTTGACCGTAAAATAACCGATATTCCAGCTTGTCGAACAGCTCATGCAAAAATGTTTATATTGTCAAACCCTACAGACGTGCGTTGGGGGGATGTAAGTGTGGTTGAGGCTGAGTATAAATTGTTTGAGGCTGCTTATGTGCATGGCGGTTATTCTTATTACCATCTGCTCTCAGGTGTTGATTTCCCATTGAAGTCTCAGGACTACATCCATCGCTTTATGGAAAAGAATGCAGACAAGGAATTTATAGGTTATTATCAGGGAGACATATCGAAAGAAATAGAACGAAAAGTCTGTTTGTGGCATTTGTTCCCGAAAAGCTTCCGAGGTGATTCAACTTTCGATATGTTGATGAAGAAAGGGTTGCGCGCCTTATTTATCCGTTTGCAATTGTGGTCTGGCATCAGGCGAAACCAACAGGTGAATTTCAGAAAAGGTACGCAGTGGGTTAGTGTTGCCCATTCGCTTGTAAGTCTTCTTCTTCAAAAGAAAGATGAAGTAATGCGGACTTACAGCCATACGTTCTGTGCAGATGAAATTTTTGTACAGACGATTTGTTGGAACTCTTCGTTTCGCGAACATATTTATAAATTGAATGATGAGGGAGACGGTTGTATGCGTATGATTGGCTGGAAAAACAATGAACTGATTGAATGGACAGAGGATAATTTCGATGAGCTGATTGCTTCAAATGCCTTGTTTGCTCGAAAGTTTAGTAGTGCGCATATTGGTGTGGTAAGAAAAATCATGAGCGCAATAGGACTATGAAGGATTGTAAGATATATCCATTGGTATCTGTTATTATTCCGGTATGTAATGCTTCGGCTACCCTTCCTGCCTGCTTGAAATCATTGTCCGAACAGACATATAAACGAATAGAATATATTTTTGTGGATGATGGCAGTGTGGATGACAGCCAGAATATTCTGGATGAATTTGCCGAGAAGAACACAGTTGGAGACAGAACGGTTAAGGTTCTGCATCATGAACAAAACCGTGGTGTGGCTGCTGCACGCAATACCGCATTGGATAGTGCTATGGGCGAGTATATCTACTATGTTGACGCTGATGATACTGTTGCATCAGAAGCTGTGTCAAATATGGTTGATGAGGCTCTGACTTCAAAGGCGGATATTGTAGGCATAGAGTGGTTTCTTGCTTTTTCTTCCGGCAAAAGATATATGAGGCAGCCTTCTTGTAAAACACCCCTTGAGGCTCTACAAAAAATGATGAGCGGAGTTATGCGCTGGAATTTATGGCTGTTTTTGGCTAAACGTTCTATTTATGCGGAGAATGGCATTCGATTTATTGAAGACATGAATATGGGAGAAGATATGATGGTGATGATGAAACTGTTTGCTTGTGCCAAACAGATTTCTATGCTTCATAGCCCTTTCTATTATTATAGTAGGGTTGGAAATGACCAGTCACTGACACAGACATATTCGGCTGAACACGTCAAACAGGTAACAACTAATGTGTATGAAGTGGAGCATTATTTGCAGAATATACCTTCTTATGACGATTTGAAAGGGTATGTTCCTTTTTTGAAATTGAATATCAAGCTTCCTTTATTGGTTAGTGATAATGATATGTATTATCGTCAATGGACAGAATGGTTTCCTGAAACCAACAAATATGTGATGTGCAACAAATACCTTCCACTCCGTACACGTCTGTTGCAATGGGCGGCAGCACATCAGCTTTTCTTTTTGCTGAAATTGTATTATTGGTCGGTTTTCAGGTTTGTTTATGGTGTCTTGTATAGATAGAGAATAATTTTATTGGCAGGATATTGAAAAAAGATTGAATCATGAGACACTTGTTTTCTATATTGATGGTAACAGCGATAATGAGCGGTGTAGTCTTTTCTTTTGAATTTACCTTTTTGCCGGGAATCAACACAAAGATTATGCTTGCCGTAATTGGGCTGGTTCTATATTTATGTAAAGGTAAGAATCTGGGAGGACATAGCTTTTCTAAGGAAATCTTGTTTTCTACTATCTTGGCATCTTTTTTTCACTAATCTGTTTGTTTGCAGTTAATTATAGTGATTCCAATGACTATACGTATGTCTCCTATGTATTCTCCTTTTTCACTTGGCTGGGCGGGGCTTATGCTGTGTCTCAGGCGATAAAGGCATTGCATGGCGAGGTGACATTGAGATTGGTGATACTGTATCTTACATTGACCTGTGTGTCACAGTGTGTATTGGCTATATTAATAGATAACATACCGGCTTTCCGTCAATTTGTGGACAGTTATATAGCTCAAGGACAGGTATATCTGCAAGACATGAGACGTCTGTATGGCATTGGTGCTTCTTTGGATCCGGCAGGAACTCGTTTTTCTGTTGTTCTATTTCTGATGGCTTATCTTTTATGTAAGGATGAACAAATTCTTCGTGATAAGAAGTGGTTTGTGGCAATGATTGCGGCTTATTTTACGATTTCTGTATTAGGGAATATGATTGCACGTACCACCAGTGTGGGCATGATTCTTGGATTGGTATATATCGTTTATTCTGTTGGACTCGTTCCGCACAAAAAATCCAATTTGTTTCCTGTGGTGTTATCTTGTACTGTTGTATTCGTTGCACTGGTCACTTTCTTCTATCAAACCAATCCTGTTTTCCATAAGAATTTGCGATTTGCTTTCGAGGGCTTTTTCAACTGGGTGGAGACCGGTACATTCCGAACAGACTCTACCGACAAGTTGAATAATGTGATGTGGATATGGCCGGAAGATTTGAAAGGGTGGATTATTGGAAACGGATTGTTTGGCAATTGGATATACAGCACGGACATTGGATATTGCCGTTTCATTCTTTATTGCGGTTTGGTCGGCTTTTCTTCTTTCTGTATGCTGTTCATATACAATGCGTGGGTCTTTGCCCATAAGTTTCGTGATTTTGGTTTGGCGGCATTCTTCCTGTTAGTTTTGAGTTTTGTCATTTGGATGAAAGTGGCTACGGATTTGTTTTTTATATATGCTCTCTTCTATTGCGTGGATTGGGATAGGGAAACTACATTTACCGATGAGATGCAAGAGGAAGAAGTGGAACGTGAACTGGATACTCTGGCATGAAAATAGTCTATCTCATAGCCGGCACTTACAATTCCGGTGGCATGGAGCGTGTGTTGGCAAATAAGTCCAATTATTTGGTGGCACAAGGTCATGACATAATCATTGTAACGACAGATCAACGGGGGAGGAACTCTTTCTTTCCGTTGGATAAACGCATTGCCTGCTATGATTTAGGGATTAATTACGAAGAAAACAACGGAAAATCTTTTTTCAATAAGGCGATACATTATCCCTTTAAGCAGTGGAAGCACAAAAAAAGACTGGCGGAGTTATTGAGGAGTCTCCATGCCGATGTGGTGGTTTCCATGTTTTGTAACGATGTTTCCATACTGCCTCGCATGAAAGATGGCAGCAAGAAGGTGCTGGAAGTGCATTTCTCGCGTTTCAAAAGATTGCAATATGGTAGGAAGGGGCTTTGGCGACTGGCGGACGAATGGCGGAATGCAAATGACAAGCAGATGGTTTCTCGCTTTGACCGTTTTGTCGTGCTGACTGAAGAAGATGAAGCTTATTGGGGAAATATCCCGAACATGATGGTCATTCCCAATGCGCGGACTTATGCGTTTGAACGACCGGCTGCTTTGAATAGCAAAGTGGTGATGGCTGTCGGTAGGTACGACTATCAGAAAGGGTTTGAACGGCTGATAGATGCTTGGGCGAAGGTTTGCAGCAAAGTGAATGGTTGGAAACTGGAAATCATTGGCGATGGCAGTTTGCGTCAAAATATGATGCGACAGATAGAAGAAAACGGATTGGGTAACAATATTATCTTAAAAAAACTGTCGGCAGACCAGATGAAGGATGCTTATCTGAATGCCTCTGTGTTTGCACTTTCTTCTCGCTATGAAGGTCTGCCGATGGTTCTGCTTGAAGCACAGGCGGCAGGTCTTCCGATTGTCAGTTTCGATTGTAAATGCGGTCCGAGGGATGTGGTCACAGACGGAATCGATGGCTTTTTGGTTGAAGAAGGAGATATTGATGCTTTGGCGGATGCGCTGCTGCGTGTGATGCAAGACGATGTCTTGCGTCTCCGGATGGGTAAGTCGGCTTATGAACAGTCCGATAGATACGAGGAGTCTGTGGTGATGAAAAAGTGGACGGATTTGTTTGCTGGAATGATGAAATGAAGATGGTGGAGGCACGTAGAACAATTGTCATATCGGCTGTAAGTCTGCGCAAAGGCGGAACACTGACTATTCTCAGAGATTGTCTTCAATATCTGTCTTCTCTGACAGATGAATTCAGAGTCGTCGCTTTGGTGCATAAACGTGAGCTTTGCGACTTTCCCGGCATTGAATACATTGAAATGCCGGATATAGTCAGAAGCTGGGGAAGACGTTTATGGTGTGAATATGTCACCATGTATAGAATATCCGAACAGCTGTCTCCTGTTTGTCTGTGGCTTTCATTGCATGATACGACTCCGAGAGTACATGCGGAGACACAGGCTGTATATTGTCAGACATCGTTCCCTTTCTATAAATGGTCGTTCAGGGACTTCATGATGGATTATAAAATACCTCTGTTCGCCCTGTTTACGAAATATGCCTATAAGATTAATATAAAAAGAAACAAATATATTGTGGTTCAGGCTGAATGGCTGAAAGAGGGACTGAGCCGTATATTGAAAGTACCAAAAGAAAAATTTTTGATTGCTGCTCCACAGGGGAGGGCACATGAAAACATTGGCACGGAGAACGGGCAGCAACGGACTCCGGTTTTTAGATTGCCGCATTATACATTTCTCTATGCGGCTACACCCGACTGTCACAAGAACTTTGAGACACTGTGCCGGGCGGCGGCTCTTTTGGAAAAAGACTTGGGTAAGAACATATTTAAAGTGATTCTAACCATTGGAGGAACAGAGAACAAGCATGCGAAGTGGTTGTATGCGGAGTGGGGAAGCTGTACATCAATTGATTTTGCCGGATATATGTCACGAGAAAAACTATATGATTACTATCAGGCATGCAATTGTTTGGTTTTTCCTTCCAAGGTGGAAACGTGGGGACTTCCTGTTTCCGAGTTTGCCGTGTTTGGCAAGCCCATGTTGCTGGCGGATCTGCCGTATGCCCATGAGACGTCGGCTGGCAGTTGTCAGACTGCTTTTTTCTCCTCTTGTTCGCCGGATGAGCTGAAAGAAAAGATGAAAAAGTTAATAAAGGGAGAGGCTTCTTTCCTGAGAGAGATAGAGCGGAAGAAAATTCAGGACACTTCTGTGCTTTATTCATGGAAAGAGCTGTTTGATATACTGTTGAAATAAGAAAGGGGATTATGAAAATTCTTCAATTGGGAAAATTCTATCCTGTAGAGGGAGGGGTGGAAAAAGTTATGTATGATTTGATGACGGGACTTTCGAGGAACGGCATCGTGTGCGACATGCTGTGCGCGTCGAATATCTGCGGCGGTAAAACGGTGGAGATAAACGATTATGCAAGGCTGATGATATGCAACGCATGGATGAAAAAAGCGGCCACGATGATTTCGCCAGAAATGGTGACTTCTCTGCATAAAATATGCCGTCGCTATGATATTGTGCATGTACACCATCCCGACCCGATGGCATGTCTGGCATTGTTCCTTTCCGGATATAAAGGCAAGGTGGTGGTGCATTGGCACAGCGACATCTGCAAACAGAAGATGTTGCTGAAGTTCTACATCCCGTTGCAGAAGTGGCTGCTGCACCGTGCCGATGTCATCATTGGCACTACTCCCGTATATCTTAATGAGTCGCCGTATTTGCGGGGACTGTCCGATAAGTTCGCTTGTCTTCCGATAGGAGTGGACGTCATGCCGTCTAATCAGATGAAGGCGGAGAAAATCAGACGTCGTTTTGGACAGAGAAAAATTGTGTTCTCGTTGGGCAGACTTGTTGCTTACAAAGGATACCACTATCTTGTGAATGCGGCCCGCTATCTGAGTGATGACTTTGTGGTGCTGATAGGAGGTATGGGAGACTTGAAAGACGATCTCCAGAAACAAATCGACCATTTTGGACTGAATGAGAAAGTGAAGCTTCTCGGCTTTGTTCCCGACGAACAGCTGTCGGCCTACTATGAGGCATGCGACTTGTTCTGTCTCAGCTCTGTACAGAAGACCGAGGCATTCGGCATTGTGCAGGTGGAGGCGATGTCGTTTGGAAAACCTGTGGTGGCTACTTTGATTCCGCAGTCCGGTGTGTCGTGGGTGAACGAGCATGGGGTGTCGGGACTGAATGCTCAGCCGAAAGACTCCGAAGCTCTTGCCAAGGCCATTATGGAGATAACCAATGACCGAGAGGTATATCTGAAATATTCCCGGAATGCTTTCGATAGATACAGGGATATGTTCACTAAAGAGAAAATGGTGGACAGCTGTATCAAGATTTATCAGGACTTGATGGACAGAAAAAACAAGTAGAAGAAAGAACAAAATATTCAAAAGGATGACACAAACAACAAAACTTGAAGAGGGGAAAGCAAATGGTAATATGTCTGTCGTTTCGCTTGCCATAAAGCGTGCGACCGATATTGTGATAGCACTGGTTGGACTGATTCTTTTTTCTCCGCTTTTCCTTGTTATCTATGTTGCCATAAAATGCGAGGATGGAGGACAGGTGTTTTTCTCTCAGGAGCGTATTGGAAGATACGGCAGGCCGTTCCGAATCTATAAGTTTCGTTCCATGATTATGGAGGCGGAGGAGGAGGGAATCCCCAAGCTTTGCCAAGACCATGACGACAGGCTTACGCGTACAGGCCGATTCCTGCGCGAACACCATCTTGACGAATTGCCTCAGCTGTGGAATGTGTTGTGCGGGGATATGTCATTCGTGGGACATCGCCCTGAACGCAAATATTTCATCGACCGGATTATGAAGATAAATCCCGACTATGAGTTGCTTTACGCGCTTCGTCCCGGAGTATTTTCTATCGCTACGCTCTATAACGGCTATACGGACACGATGGAAAAGATGCTGGAACGTCTCAGACTTGATCTGGAATATTTGCATAACCGTTCACTGTTATTGGACATTAAGATTGTATTTCTTACCGTAACGGCAATATTGACCGGAAAGAAGTTTTAAGAGATACCAGTTTGTTTCGCAAGAAAAACAATAGAAAGATATTATCAGAATAGATACAATGAAACTAAATCCCAATCATAAATTAAGACAAATCGGCAACAGGTACATGATAGTCGATGTGTGTACAAACCATTCCAACACGACCAACGTATTCTATATGAACCGGAGTGCCGCCATGTTGTGGCAGAAAGCGGGGAATACCGACTTTACGCCGGAGCAGTTCGTGGAGTGGTTGTGTGAAACCTATGAAGTGGATGTGGAAAGAGCAGAGGCGGATGTCCGCCGTCTGCTGGACTGCTGGAGAAAATTCGGACTGATTCTTGCCGATGAGTAGGTTCCTGCCTGATAAAGAGCAGACTGTCTTTCTGACACTGTTGAGAGCCGGTTTGTGGGAGACTGATGTGGACGATTTGTCCGCATTCCCTTTGTCGGTTGAGAGTTGGAGAAGAATATTCGCACTGGCCGCTGAACAGACGGTGGTGGGCATCGTATATAGAGGGCTTCACCATATTCCTGACAACTGCCTTCCGCCGCTGAATCTGATGTGCCGGTGGGTGGCTGAGATTGATTGCATAGAACGCAATAACAGGCAGATGAACCATGCGCTTGCCGAACTCATAGACCTTTTTGACAAGCATGGCATCTGGGCTGTGCTTCAAAAAGGGCAGGGAGTGGCACGAATGTACGAGTATCCGTTGTTGCGGGAGTGTGGAGATATAGATTTGTATTTTCCGGAAAAGACAGACTTTAATCTTGCGTGCAGAATCATCCGGCAATATAATGTGGATGTAGAAAAGGCTCCGGATAAGGTGCATCTCTATTGTTGGAAGGGAATAAATGTAGAGCACCATCTCTCGTTGTTCGATATACATAGCCCTTTCTTTCGTAACTATCTTTCCGACTTGACGGAAAAGGCGGGATTTGCCGGAACTTGCATTTCTTCCGAAGATGACTCTGTGTCTGTGACAGTTCCTTCTCCGCTCCTGACATTGCTGATGCTCAGTACGCATATTCTTAAACATGCACTGGGAGTCGGCATAGGGCTGCGACAGCTGTGCGATATGGCGCGTGCCTGCCATTGTCTGCACGACTCCGTAGATGGAGAGGAACTGAAATGTGTGTTCCGACGGATAGGTCTGTACAGATGGAACAATCTGCTCCTGTCGTTCTTGACCGAATATCTGGGGCTTGCCACTTCCGATTTGCCATACGGGTGCATTGCCGACAGAAACGCGGACAGACTGCTGGGAATGGTTCTCGACAGGGGAAACTTCGGCATCCGTGCCCGCAAATCTACAGGTGCGGAGGAGGCGGCATGGAGACACAAACTGAATACTTCCGGTTCGTTTTTCCGCAACGGAGTTTTCTCTGCGCAATATGCGGCTTCCGAAAGCTTCTGGATTTTCTTTAAACTATTATTTGGACAGTTAAGATGAATAAAACATATTATTACCGTGTGGCGGAGTTCGTGTTTAGGATAAGCCTTAGTGAAGAGTTGGACATTCACGAGCTTCTGCCTTCGTTCTCCCCTTTTGTCTGTGACCGTGTGCCGGATGGCGACTGCCTGTTCCGTTGTCGTGTCGTATGCGATGCGCCCGCTTCACGTCCGTATGGATGCCGTTTGATAACAGAGGAGTCAACAGACCGCTCCAACACCATCCGTCTGTGGAAACATGAAAATGGATATGTGGTGGAGTCGTCTGCGATGATGAACCGTGAGAACACACTTTCCATGTATGCCGATGCTTCGTTCACGGATATTCGCATTGCGGCCCGTAGGGACGGGATGTGTGGAGGAACTGCATTGAGCAATCTGATTCGCATAGCCTATTCGCAGGCAGTCATACCCCATAGAGCCGTGTCTCTCCATGCCTCCACCGTCTGCCTTGATGGCGGCGCATACATCTTCATGGGTAGGAGCGGAGCCGGAAAAAGTACGCACTCCGGATTATGGATGAGATACTTTGAGGGATGCGAACTGCTGAATGATGATAACCCTACCATTCGTATGAAGGATGGGATGGTGACGGCCTATGGCACTCCGTGGAGCGGAAAGACCGCATGTTATAAGAACATGTCGTGCCGGGTCAGGGGTATTGCACTCATTCGTCAGGAATCCCGGAATCATTTCATACCCTGCAAGGATGTGCAGGCATTCACAGTGCTGCTTCCCGGATGCTCCGTCATCAGGGAGGAGCAGGCATTCCATGATACCCTTTGCGATACCTTGACAGAAGTCGTGTCCGCTGTGAGAGTAGGAGTGATGGAGTGTCTGCCCGATGAAGAAGCTGCACGACTGTGCCGGGAAAGTCTTTCAGACTGACTGTTTAGTAACTTGGATGCATAGCATTAACATCCAATACGGTAACTTGGCTCCTCCCCTAAGTTAGGGGAGGTGGCGCGTTAGCGACGGAGGAGTCTGTCAAGAACATCCCACCAAGTTACCATGTTTGTTGTCTGTACTATACACCCGCATCATAGTCTTTCCAAGTAGAGGTAACTTAGGTGCATAGCACTAACACCCAATACGCTAACTTAGTAGAGGTAACTTAGGTGCATAGCACTAACACCCAATACGCTAACTTCGGAGAGGTAACTT
>JAJPZU010000013.1 GCA_021204165.1 Prevotellaceae bacterium | reverse complement strand
CGCATCGCACTTCTGTTTGATGAAGATTTTTGGGTGACACGTTGACGAAGTCAGGTGACACGCATTTCAGGTGACAGCACCACCGGTGGGTGGCAGCGTCGTATTTTTCGTTTCAGATAAGCATCGCTGACAGGCACAAAGAAACCCTTCCAAGCATCAAGAGCATCAATGGCTTCACGCATCAAAGTGTAGTGCGCCAGTGTGGGTGGATTGAAACTGCCTCCCATCACAACGATTCTTTTATTCTCCTTTACCATGGTCTGTCAAATTTGTGTTATTGTATTTTACATATAATCCAACGTCTTCTTGTCTGATGTTCCACCATAAAAAGCATCCAGTACTTCTTGGAATATGTCATCCGGCGAGACAGCATCAAATAGAGTCATACAGGAGCGAACCTTGATGGCATCTATATTGCCAAGTATATCTACAGCCGACTCTCCGCTATGCTCCAGCAGTGCCATGGTAACCTCTCTAAGCCTTGGACCGAGCAGAGGATGATTAAGATAAACTTCCGCCTCGTCATACCCGCTAATGCCATAATACTTGGCATTGGCACTATAACCCAATACCGCCAACTGTGGAAAGATGAACCATATCCAGTGAGTCTGCTTAAATCCATCTTTTATCTCTTGTAAGGCTTCCTCGTAAGAACACTCTTGTGCGGTCAGGAACCGTTCAAGATTATAATCACAGTTTTCGCTTGTCACAAACTCTTTTGGGAGAATAATATTATCCGCATCTATCGCATCCTTAAACAACGGTGCAATCTCTGCATCACGAAATCCGGCTATGCCACATCCTATTCGGGTGACAAGAAATTTAAGATGATAATTCTTTTTGGCAAAACGGATGAAATCATCCACGTAGGGTTTGATAGTATCAACACCTCCCTGCATGGTAGGGATGGCATATGTCTGACCATGCAGACCGACACCTTCACCCCATACGGCACCAAACCTCTCGTAAGCCAATCGTGCCGCACCGCCGCCGTGCGCTCCCGCCAAGTTGCTGCCAAAGACGAATATCTCGTTCTCTTTCAATTCCGAAATTCTTTCGGGTGTATATCTTCTGTCGTACATATTCTCTATCATTTATCGTAATTTTGTAATAATTCACGAGCAAGACATGCAATGTAAATTTCATCATCCTCTATGAAGTGTTTCAAAACACTCTTTATCTTGTTATTTGTAGGTAGTGTTACCGCATGACGAAGAATCTTCTCAAATTCATCGCCATCTGTAACTTCAAGAATCTCAATTAGTTCTTCTTGTGAATAAGTACTTATCAATTCCTGTGGATTTCGCCAAAACCATTCAGAGATTAACTTCAAATGAATCTCAAGCATCTCGTCAGAACATTTCTCTATAAACTGCCGTTCATGTGCTCTTGTATGTTTATAATTAGTACTATCAGGATAATTGAACCAGAAGTCAGCTAGCCGGACAGAATCAAGGAATGGAACCCATTGTTTCAATATAGTTACATCTTCATACCTCTTAATATAATTTCTTATGAGATTATCAATCGATTTCGTGTATGTTCGAGCAAGCGATATATCATTACCTTGCCAATATCGACATTTACCACATTCACCAACAGCTTTTTTGATAAGAGTGTCATACATCTTTAGAGGTTCTTCCGAGTTCTTGTCTATGTACTTATCTAGTGTTTCCTGCGGTAGAATAGGCGCAACTCCATGATTGACTAAATCCACGAAATAGGAGTTTAGTAGGCCCTCCATTCCTTCTTGAGTCTCATCACCACAGAAACGAACTAAGAAATCAGCGCAGTAGAAACATCGGGCAGAGTATCGCATCCAATTGGCAGATGCATAATTATTGTATATACTATCCGCAGCATAGTCTTGAACTAATCCTCGAAGACTTGCTTTTTCGGATGCGCTTAATTCTGCATTTTGCAAAAGTTCTATTAACTCGTCAAAATACTTATAAAGATAACTACATCCAGAAGATTGCTCTATTTTTTTGCAGATCCTATTAATTGTCGAAATTATGTTACTCATATCTTTATTAATGATTGTTGTTATAATCAAAATTCCAATCTAAATCCCTTTTGTTTCAACTCCTCATATTTCGACTTGTTGAAGCGGAAGAGGAATGCTTCTTTCTTCTGCGATGGATTAACCGTCTCTTCCATCTGCTCCAGCATTTCCAACCGCTTCATCTTGTTGTAGAAGTTACGGCGGTCGAAACGCACATCAAGTATCGCCTCATAGAGGTTCTGCAGTTCTTTGATGGTGAATTCCTCGGGCAGCAACTCAAAGCCCACAGGCTCAAAATGTATCTGCTGACGCAATGCCTGCTCTGCCTTGCGGAGTATCCGGTCGTGGTCGAAAGCCAACTGCGGAACTTCGTCCAAAGCGAACCATCTCGCATCAGCTGCATCATCGCCACCCTTTACTTCCTGCATTCTCACCAAAGCATAGTATGCGATGGTGATGACGCGCTCACGAGGGTCACGCTGTGGAGCGGTGAATGTATGGAACTGCCGGATGTATGCGCCTTCCAAGCCTGTCTCTTCCTGCAACTCGCGCAACGCACCTTCCTCTGCACTCTCATCCATCTTCATGAAACCACCTGGGAAAGCCCATCGCCCTTTGTATGGGTCAATGCCTCGCTGCACTAAGAGTACTCTCAATTTTGTACCATCAAATCCGAAGATGACACAGTCTGTCGTCACACTCGGATGAGGGTACTTATAGCAGTATTTCAACTCTTCTTCTATCTTGTTATTCTTATCCATAATATATACATTGCGTTAAAATTACGCTACAAAGGTAATGTGTTTATTTTGAATAACAAAACATTTTGCGTAACATTTACACAAGCAGAGCTGTTTTCTATCCAAACTCTACTGTTCTCTGTCTTATTCAACAGTTTTTTCTCGCTTCACATACCGATATCTATTATTGCATCCGCATTTTCCTGTGACGGATCATAATTTTCCCATTCCGCTTCTGTCATCAAGTCAATCTCGCTGGGTATATTCCTGATATCAAACCAAGAGATTTGATTTTGACCACACAGAATATATATATCGCCATCATCATATTGCTTTGCACCATATACTAGTCCTCTCACGGTGCATTCTGTAACCAGCTTGTTGTCCTTGACGACTGAAATTCGTGCAGATTCATCTGCAAGTTGCTGCCAATAATAAGTCTTATCGTCTATTATCGCTATGCTGTCTCCCCATTGGGTTGCAGCTTTATAACCTTTCCCTTTACCACAGCAACTAAACAAAAGTGCTGATAATGCAAAAAACACAACTATTTTTCTCATCATTATTCTATTTTATGATTTAACCATTCAATCTGTGTATTATATCATTTTCTTTTATGAGATTTCATGCCGCTTCTATCTGACAAACTGTTCTAACTTGGGCAATTCATCACTACAATTACGATATCCACGCTGTAAGTACCGGTTTGCCTTGTCAAATGGTATAACGACATGGTATTCACCAGAAGCGAAACAGTCAATCTGGTATGGATGATAGGTCAAAACCACTCCTTCGGGTAGAACCGCCAAATGAGGTAACGGAAAATTATCCAATGTGAATGCCTCTTCGACAGCATTTCCCCAGCCAGGCCACTCATCACATACATATTCATATTCCAGCAGGGAGCACGTGACCTCATCACAACCACTCATGTCAAACATGGGGCAATGGAAAGAAAATACAGACTGCGAGAACTCATTCCAGTCACTTGTTTCTCCGAAGTTCTCGTCATATTGCTGTTTGATGTTTTTGAGAACCTCTTCTCTGAAACGTTTCATCATGGAAGGATTTATAGAATTCGATGCCGTCAGGAACTTCTGACGCTTTTTGTCAAATGTAACATAGTATGATTTGGGCATCTCGTGCAGACCGCCGTCATATATAGAGGACCAATAATAATAGGTCGTATATTCATCACAATCTGCAATCTTCCGACTTCTTATATGGCAGGGCCTAATTAGCACAAGTGTGTCTTCTTCCTGATAATAACACCGGCACAGCTTTTCCCAAAGCGTACCGTATGCATCTAATGAAGATGTCATATCCTGTACATAGTCACTATTACCCACAAAAATATCCTTGTTGCATCCCAATAGGGAGAATGCATCATCCTTGATTGAAGATATCATCCATTCTCGAATGGTTTTGTCACAATCCCTGTTTCCCTTTGGAATATCCAAATCCACATCGAAGCCGGCATCCACACTCTCATACTGATTACGCGGTTGAATAAAGTAATCCTTGGTGAACCGGATTACATCATGCTCAGATGATACGGGATTGGACTTATGTTGATACAACTTTTCTATTGACACCTTCAGCTTTCTTGCTCCCATTCCAAGGACTACATCGCCTTTTGTACCGGAAACCTTACAATATGCGTCTTCCTGAAGATCTATACATTTCCCATCCGAAAAACAGATAGAATCCTGATTGGTAAATGCAACTTTTCCTTTCCATTGCCCAAGGTAATATAGATATGACGCATCACACGGTAAAGAGAATGAGGTCTTGTCCTTCAGATTATACACCATTTTGTCATCCACACAGACATACTCCTGTGTATTATCAATGGCAGAAATTGTATTACCTTCTTGTTGGATATAGTAGAAACCGTTCCTTTCCTGTTTAATGAGGTAATAGCGGTCATTATCCTGCGGATAGTGGTATACAATAAGAAGACTGTCACCTATTCTTTCCTGAACTCTAAAAGTATCACCGTCCAATGTCATCAAATCTTCACCGCATACAATTCCCCTTATGCCCACTCCTGCTGTTAAACCATTACACGATGTGACCATTAACAATACCATACTACAAATAATTAATCTCACTGCCTTTTCCATCATAACATCAAATATTATTTAGAACGTCCATCTTACTATTCGCAATTATTATCTTGCTTCCTATTATCTCTCCAATATGGGCATAATGTCTCAAGTTCATTCCTGTTTCTTTGCCACTTCCGGGTAACAAACCAGTCTTAAATCTGTCGCCCCCATCTTGATGTTTGCATGATAAACGTCGTGCGCATCTATCTTACAGTTTTCCTTTTCTGTCTCATAGCTGCCGCCCACAACAAAGAATAACGGATCGGAACCGCTGATGGTCCATTCGGACACATTCCCAACCATGTCATATATGCCAAGTGCATTGGGCTTTTTCTGCTTGACAGGATGTGTGATGTTATCTGAGTTTTCTTTATACCAGCTCATGCCATCATCATAATATGAACTATTTGCATCCATACAGCCGAAATGAGCAACATATAACCACTCCGGATAAGACTGGATATAGAACTTGATTCCTGAGACAGAGTCCAGTTTATGAACAAAATCAAGGCATTCCACTAAATCTATGCCCTCAACAGGACAAAGGATGCTGTCTTTATGAACAGAAGGATTATTACCCATTATTGATGTCCACAGTTCTTGGGTCACTTCTGTTTCACCAATATAAAAGTCTTTTAGCTCTATGGTTCCCCTAAGCCCCTTGCAGTTAATCTTACCACCCTTAACACCAATCATCTTAATCCCAATGCCATTCACGGTAAATGTGGTGTCTGCCGGATTTTCTCTTCCTTCATCTGGGAAAATAGTTGTTTTCTCAAAAGGTTGATTCAGAAGGGCAAGTCCGCCGATGATGCAGCCCGATAGTAGGATAATTGTCGCAATACCCCATGCTGTAATTTTGATTTTTCGTTTCATGTTTGCACCATTTTATTCTGTAATTTCAATCAATATCGCTGTGTAATTGTCATCTCCTTGTTTATCACAGAGGAAATCATAAACATTGAGAATCTCTTCAAGAGACTTGTCATCCATCATCCTTGACAAAAGGGTATTCGGTGCCATACTTTTGTACAGTCCATCAGAACAGAGAAGCAAACGGTCACCCGCTTGTAATTCATACTGCACCACATCTGGCACGGCCTTATCCGGACGATATGAGAAAAAACATCTTGCCACAATCTCCCAACCAAAGTCAATACGTATATGGTCTTCTGTCTGATAAATCAGATTCTCACCGGGGCGCTGCAGATAGCAACGGCTGTCACCGACATGTGCAATAGTCACCTTGTTGCCCTCAATGCTTGCCATCACCATTGTTGTACCCATTTCACAATGGCTTAGCTCACATGCCTTACTGTCCAGTTCCCGCCTTGCCACCTTACAGGCATCATCGACTTTCTTTTCATTGTCAGTCTCATCTGTATGCTTTTTCCAATAATCCACAATGGCATTTGAAATTGTCTCACTTGCCACTTCTCCCATGGAATGACCACCCATGCCATCGCAGACAATGCCCATAAAGCGCTTGTTCCCTAGCATATCAACAACATGGAACGTATCTTCATTGTTGTTGCGTCTGCCTGTTTTGCTTATCGTTGCGTATTTTATATTCATTTGATCTGTCATCATCACATTGTTGGTGAATCTCTTCTATTTTTAATAGTCGTTGGTGTAATAATCCTTCAGCATATTGTACGTAAGATTGAAGAACTTTCCGTCTTCAAAACAAACATGCTCGCGAAGGTTCTTTATAACCGATTGCTCACTTGCCTTGTTTTTCATCAGTCTGTTGATGGAGGCAGCCTTTGCCGTGAGTATATCATAGAACATACATCTCATTTCTCGTGGCAAGTCTGAGTATTGGTCCCGCTCATACCGATATTCCATATACTTACTACAGGTATCAAGCAGATACTTGTAGTCCGCATGCACCAACTTTTTAATCTCAATAGAGAAATACTCATCCATAAGACGCTTATAGGCATCAAGCAACTGATAATCCGCAATTAAGAGCTGACGTGCAGCTGACATATTCATTTCATATTGCGATCCACCTGAATAATAATCGAAAATACGAGACATTACGCGAATTGCCTTGTTGATATCGTCTTCTGTTACTTCATGGCCATCTTTACCGAGAAAACGGGTTAGCTGCATCTTCGCTACTTCATGCCATATAAAAGACGCATTGGTCTCATTGTCCTCACTGTTGCTCGTTATTATGTCGTAGGTATCACAAATGGAAACGGCAACAGGTATAGTATCACCGTAAAACTCTATCAGGCATTTGTTATACTCCTCATTACCAAAGCCCAGATTTTCTAATGAATACTTGTTTGTTTGTGCATAGACGGAGTCCCCTTTGGCTATGAGTGTGTCTATTGTGCTTTTGGGGCACGTGACATATTTCATGACAATACTGTCATTTACTCCGAGAGTGGTTGAGGTCGCAGATGGGTTATTTGCAACCTTGCCGCCTTTTTCCTGACAAGAACACAGTCCTGATGCCATGAGTGCGAGTGCTATAATACTATTCTTCATATTTGTTATTCTATGTCTATTCTTGAAACCTCGTCCACATTCTCAATGTTGCCAATGGAGTTCATGGCCTGTTCCAATTCGTTTACAGAATGGACGGAAAAATCAACGGATGTCTCCACAATCCGGTCGGTGGTTACCGTATTAAGTTGAGAGATGGACAGGTTCTGCTTTTCTGTAATGCAGGATACAATGTCAATCAACAGATGATGACGGTCAACACCACGGATGCAGACTCTTACCGGGAACAGGCAGGAGTCATTCTCTTCAAAGTCCACAGCCACAATAATGTCGCCCTGTTCCGATGCTCTGCGGATTGCTTCTTGGCAGTTACGTTTGTATAGCGTGATTGTTCCGTCTAAATTCTTAAAACCAACGACCTCGTCTCCCGGCAACGGGTGGCAACATCTGCAACGTTGGTAAGACATGACAACCTTGTTCGTGAAGTAACTGCGGAGTGTTCGCTTTGCCTTATAAGTCAATACATGCTTCTGCCATTCCTCATCAGGCTCAGCCGACTCATCAGTGCCAATCTCTATACAGTCGCCACGGTGAAGTACGGTCTTCACAGAAGACAGCTTCCCGTTGATTCGGGCATAAACGGCATGAAGTCCCACCTCACTGTGAATTTCAAAAGCGAAATCCAATGCTGTCGCATCTTTAGGGAGAATGATTCCTTTGCCTTGTGGTGTGAAAACCATAATGTCATCGTTATAGAATGAGGCGGTCACTCCGTCCATATAGTCCATCTCATGACTATGATAAGCCACATCCTTCAGCACGGCCTTGAACTTCTCCAACCATGCTTTCACATTTTCCTCCGTCCTTTCTGCCGTGCAGCCTAAACGGGAATTACGTACCATACGTTCCGATGAGATATGTATCTCTTCCCAACAGCCTTGGTCATTGAGCAGCTTCACATGGAAACTCTGATAACCGTTCTCCTTGGGAGCGTTGATGTAGTTGGCTACACTTCCCGGTCGCTCTTTGAAATAGTCGGTGAGTACGGAATAGATATACAGGCTTAGTTTTTTCTCTTCATGCAAATCCTTTGCGTCATATATGATGCGGATATAGTGCTTGCCATCCACATGGTGGAAGTCACACACCTTTGAACGCATCTTACGCCAAATGCTATACGGCATACGGTAACGAAGTTCTATTCTTGCTCTGATGCCATTGTCTTCCAACAGTTCACAAACTTTGGAAATGAATGACGTGAGATTTTCTTCTTCTGATTGTTTCACACCATTCAACATCCGTTCAATATGTTCATATTCACGAGGGCAACGGTAATGGAACGACAGGTTTTCCAACTCGGTCTTCACGTGATACAGCCCCAAACGATTGGCAAGCGGAGCATAGAAATAGTCGGTCTCTCCGGCAATCTTCATCTGCTTGTCGGGACGCATGCTTGCCAAAGTGCGCATATTATGGAGTCTGTCTGCCAGTTTCACCAGGATGGCACGCACATCATATTGTACCGATGCCAGTATCTGGCGGTAGTTATCCACCTGCTTCGATTTGTCATATTTCTTTTTCTTCTGCTTGGTCACTACCCCCACGAGGAAAGCCACATCATCCCCGAACCGTTCACGGATGTCCTCGATGGTGTATTGGGTATCTTCCACTACATCATGCAGGAAAGCTGCTATTACGGGATTGGCACCAAGTTCCAGTTCTTCGGCTACGATGCGTGCCACGGCAATAGGGTGAATGATATAAGGCTCACCCGTCTTGCGTTTCTGTTCCTTGTGTGCCTCGACAGCCAATTCGTAGGCATTGCAGACAAGTTGTATCTGCTTGTCATCCACACGTTTGGCTAATATCTTGAAGATGCTCTCAGCACCTGTTTTATATTCTTGGTAAAACGTGTTCATGTTACTTTCTTATTTTCAGATTCCTTCTTGCTTCTTTTTCCATCTCCTCCAACTCTCCGTAATCCTTTATATTTCGGAACTTAACCAATGGATTACCAGTTCTGTCAACATAACTATAGATGGTGATTTCTTCATCGTCTGTCATGCCATAGCCGTCTTCGTCCATATAGTAGCGACCATCAGGATTGATTTGCCAAGATACTTCTGCAACTCCATTTTTATAGCCTCTCACAAAAGTAGGGAAATGAGCATTCAACTCTTTCGCTTTGTCAATCGCATCTTGTGGCAAGCCTTCCAATGATTTCCAATCAATATCATCAGCACAGACAGTTTGAAGTGTTGTCCAACTGTCCATAAACTCAACGGCTGTCTTCTTCTTCTCGTCAACTAAATAACGTGGTTTCCAATACTCTCCAATCACCTGGTTGATTACATACATATCCTCATCAAGACTCTGCTTCTCATATGGATAATGAGTGTATTCTTCCACGCTAAGCGTCTTGTGCAATCCATGAGCAGCAGTTTCTTCGACTTGCTTATCATTCCTAAATAAGTTAAATTCCTTCATAGCCATGCATTTTATATTGAGTGAACAATTGTAAAGTTTAGAGGTGAGGACCGAATGCCCTCACCTCTTTTTCGCCAACAAACGGACTTGTTATTTGTGACAGCTTTTCTTGTGCCCGCAGTGTTTGCAGTATGATTGCTGCCAAACCTCTCCATTGGTGATGGGAGAGAAACTGGAACAACTACATCCAACAGAGCCAGTACAATGCTTTCCTTGTGCTGTCATATGAGTGACAAGAGCCTCATGGTTGTGGGCACAACAGTCTTCCTTGTGAGAATTTGCCAATACCGTTACAGAAGTAGCCATTGCTATCATAACTGTAAATACAAAAAACTTCTTTTTCATTGTCATATACCCTGATACGTGCCGAGCGCAACTTCTAATTGTTATTATTGTTCCTTTGTCTGTTTATGAATAACATATAGGGTATGTAACCTGTCGGAACATTATTTTATCAAAATTTTCTTGCTCTGACTGCCAATTCTGACAATATACAATCCCTTGGGCAGGTTTTCAACACTGTTCGTTTTACCAGAGAAGACAATCATACCATTATCACGATATACCGTGATGTCCACTATTTCATCCAGTGTGATTGTTCCATTGGCGATGTGGACATCTGGCGTTTCAGCTACGGTATTTGATATTCCTGTCATGTCCTCCACGGTTGCTGTCAGTCTGTAATACAATGCCTCCAACTGTCCGTTCTTCCATTTCTCTTCATTCTCATCCCATGAAAATGCTGCCACATAAAAATCTCCCAATGTGACAGAACCGTCTTCATTCATTTTCAGTGTCCATGTGTCTGCCCAATCATCAGTCGCTTCATCAAACACATATAGTGTATATAACGGACTGTTGTTATCTGTGTATCTCAGAATGTTGTAGTATGACACGTCAATTGTGGCAGTTCCGTTCCCGTTGTCATGCAATTTGAATCCCCCGTTATTGTATTGAGTAAGGTCATCACCGAACATTGATGTGATATAGTATGTACCGCCTTTCTCTTCTATGGTCATCTCAAAGTTATCCAGATATTCCTTTGTAGGATTGTTTTCCACATGATTTGATGATACCCGATAATGCCCGGACCATATAGTTGGCACTCCGATGTTTTTATTTTCAACGGTTATGATGCAGACTGCAGCAAGGTTATTTGAGGTCGTGGCAATGATATTGGCTGTACCTGCGCCCTTTGCTGTCACGAGACCGTCGGCATAATGGATATAGGTTTTACCGGTTCTTTCACAGCTATAGTGCAGGTAGCCTTTTTTCCGCTGCCGTCCTTAGCCTTACATGTTATGACTGCTGTTCCTGCCAATTTTGCTGTGACAAATCCGCTGGATGAAACTGTGGACACAGATGGGTCATCAGAAGTCCAGCTTACACTCCTATTGGTCGCTGTAGTCGGATAAACGCTTGCACTGAGCTGGGATGTTTCGCCCACGCCTAAAGAAAGAGATGACCTGTTCAGTGTAATGCTTGACACATATACAGTTGCATCCTCTACCGACACCATGCAAGTGGCATATTTGCCACTGCCGTCGGCTGCACGGCAAGTAATGGTAGCCGTTCCTGCTGACTTTGCTGATACAAGTCCGTAACTGCTGACCGAAGCCACAGAGGTGTTGCTGCTCGACCAGTTGACATTCTTGTTTGTTGCATTTGTCGGATATACAGAGGCTGACAGTTGACAGGTGTTTCCTTCTTTCAAACTTATTGACGATTGGTTGAGTGTTACACTCGTCACACTGACACTTGTAGATTTCACGGTTATAGTATAGTAGAAATCCATGGTGCGATAAAAACCGTCAATGAAATAGCTGCATTTGAAATACACCTTGCAGGAAGATGTCGCTTTGATTCCCTTAACAGTTGCATTATAGCGTGTGGAATTGGTCACAGTGGCATACGAGTTGTTCTCAGAATACCATTGGTAAGAGACTCCTGTTGATTTTCGGAGGGTACGTTCATAGGCGTCAGCCAGCTTAACTGTCACTGTACTTCCTTCATAAACAGAGGCTTCGCCTGCTTTTGCAGATGCATTTGCATTTTGAACAGAGCCAATTGCGCAAAATACCATCATAATAATGGTCTGCAGATGTGTAGTAAATGTTCTCATTGTTGTTGTATTTTATGGTTTGTTTTATTTGTTGCGCTATTATTTTACTCTCTTCAGTGCATACTCTGCCTTTCTCATGTAGTCCTGAGCACGTTCTCTGGCATTCTTTGCTTTTCGTGAGTAAAATTCTGCCTTATCCATTGCATTCTTTGCCCGTTGCTGATAAGTCTTCATACTATCGTTGTTCTGTCGCTTCGAATAGTATTCCGCCTCTCTGAGATACCTTTGTACTTGCCGGTTATAGTAGTCAACCTCACGCTCATACCCCAATGCCTGCTTTGTATAGTACTCCGCCTCACGCTGATACGATTGGGCCTGCTTGATGTAGTAGTCATTCTGTGCCATAAGAGGCAGAAGCCCAAGCGATATGATGATTATTATTGATATTAACCCTTTCATATCATTTTCAATTTATCGAGTAAATATGTTGATGCAAAATCCAAGGCGTCAATGATATGTGGAATTATTGCCTCTGCCGATTCATCAGAAGCCGTTTTATGGTCGTAGTCCAGTGAGATATTGCCACTGTCAAGTTTGACGGCCTTGATGAATTTTACATTTCTGTTTGTTTCGTTGATGGCTTCAGATACCACTCTGGCATCTGTCCCATTAACTTTGGCAAGATAAGGAATACAAAAGCGTATCATATTCTCATTCTCCCCTGGCAAATAAACGAAATACCGTCCGTGATAGGTAAAATGCCAGCCTATTAGAGGCAGCGTCTTTACATTACCGCATTTTTTTCTGATCTCATTCACTATTTCTTCCTGTCTCATATTTAATTATGTTTGTTATACTCTTTTATGGTATATGAGCAAGATTTGTAACCGTTTCTATCATAAAAAACTGCACCGATTCAAACTTGTTGACCGGTGCAGCCTAATTATTCTATATGACGCATTGACGGAGCCTATTTGTTGGATATTTACTCTTTCTTGTAGGTTAACCTAGAACATAGTTTAAATATTATAAGATATTCATCACACTACCTTTCCGATAATTTCACCCAACAGACTTTTTGTAACTCAATGCAAATAGTGCGTTATTTAACTCTTGCCATCCAGTATCATGTCAGTGTGAATATTGTTTTTGCAATGATATAGACTATAACCAATGAGACTTCGTTTAAATAACAAAAAACTGCGCCAACGGATGGGGCAACGCAGTTTTAGTTATAAATTTTGAAATACTTTCTACTGAATTAACACTTTCGTGCGATTAATAATATACATGCCTTTGTCTAATTCCATTTGACATGTTTCTCCTGCCTGCACATTCAGAATACGCACCATTAGGCCGTTAGAGGTATAAATGCGAACTACTTTATCCTTTTTAGCGACGAATGTAAGTAATCCATCCTTACATGTTATGAACAGGTCGTTGTCTGCTGATATATCATCAATGCTATTGGAGGTGTCTTCTATGATTCTCCATGTAGACACCCACCAAGGCTGTGCCTTATACTTATCACTGCATCCTGTTGGAATACGCCAGGTACATGTGTCTGGAATATTTTTGAATGCCTCGACAATGTCATCATAAGACCTCTTAAAATCAACCAAGTCAATATCTTCAATCTTACAATTAATCATTGATAAAGACTTGCAGTTTGAAAATGCAGACCCTCCTATTGTCTTTACATCAGCGGGAATATAGAGATAAGACAGGTTGTCACTATAAGCAACAAGCATCATTGGAATCTCTTCAATATTCTCAGGAATAATAAAATTTTCAAGATTATTGCATCCTTCAAATGCCATCATGTCAATAATAGAAACTGACTGCGGCAAACTGATACTTGACATTGAGCATTCTTCGAATGCTGAAGTTCCAATGCTTCTGACAGATTCCGAGAGATGGAATTTTTCGATGTTCTTACACTTATTAAACGCATAATCACATATTTCTTCTACTCCATCCGGAATCTGATAGGCTGTGGCATATAATGCCATCGGACACTTAATCAGAGACTTCAGATTCTTAGTGTAAATAACACCATCATTGGCAGTAAACCAGTTGTTTTCATCAGAAACAGTGAACTCTTTCAATGAAGTACATCCACTAAATGCCGTTCCATTTATCTTTTCTACATTATTGGGGATATTGACACTTTGCAGGTTTACGCAATAGCTAAAAGTCAGCCCCATAATTTCTTTAAGGTTATCCGAGATGGTAATAGACGACAAGTTTGCACAGTTGCTAAAAGCCATCATCTCCATCGACGTAACCGAATTCGGAATCACTACCCCAGTAAGGTTATTGTTATATTCAAATGCACTTGTTTCAATCGCAGTCAAACCATTCGGCATGTTCACACTTTCTATTTTAGAATGGCTAAAAGCTCCATGTGCTATAGTTTTAACACTAGAAGGAATTGAATATACCTTATCAGGTTTACCAACAGGATATTTCACAAGAACAGTTTTGTCCTTTGAGAATAGAATACCATCTTCTGACACATAAGTTTCGCTTCCATTCTCAACATTAATTTGTGTCAGATTTGGGCAGAAGTTCATATTTCCCCAATGGACATCGTTTGTAGAAGGCGAAAGTGTGATACTTTCAAGATTCTTACATCGATATATGCCAAACATTTCAATAGTGGTACAAGACAAGGGTAGCTTGATAGTCTTCAGATTATCGCAATTCTCGATAGCATTTCCTTTGATTTTGGTTGCATCAGAAGGAAGTAAAAGTGAGATAAGTCCTTTGCAGTCATAGAACATATAGTTACCAATGATGTTGTTTTCTGTGGTATAATCTTTTGTGTATGAAGAATAGTACACATCACCACCGTTTACGATTGATGCATTTTGTATGTTAAGGTCGGTCAGGCTACCATCCGTAATCATTTCCCGGATAAATTTAACATCCGTTCCGTTCAGCTTTCCTGAAATAGTCAAACTGATTATTTCCGACTTCTTGTCGAAAGGAATCCTGTTTGGCAATTGGCCTGCAGCCAAGTCTGTGATTGTTACGCTCTGTTCTGTAGAAATATCAGGATTATCAGCTTGATGAATATATGTAACCACCTCAGAATCCTTATATTTACTCTTGATGGCGACAACTTTAACAACAGCACTCTGACTGCACTCAAAGGGTTCTGTGTATTTCGTATTATTGATATTGGGAGTTGAACCATCTAATGTGTAATATATATCCACATTTGTAGTAGCGCATGAGATAGAAATCATGTTTCCGTAAGCACTTATTACAGGTTTATCTACGACAAAAACATCCACATTATACTGAGCAACCCCAGAGAGTTTTCCATTTTTTACAGCTATTGCTTTTACAATACCATTTCCTGTAAGGGGCACGGCATTGTTATACAGTATGCTTGAGATTGAAGGTACGCTACCATCCGTTGTGTAATAAATTTGTGCATCATCTGTATTACAAATGATGGTTAGCACTCCATTGCTGGATACATTAATAATGGGGGTGGCCACCGTTTCTTCTTGTTCGCTCTCAGTCGTAAATGTAAAACGTGAATTTGTATAACGAGAAACTTCTTCCGACGTGGTGTTACCATCCGAAACGCTCTTTGTCTCTATCGCACCCCACACATCTGCTATGCTCATTGTCTTGTTTTGACATGACAATGAGAGAGTGATATTATTATTATCTGAGAAATTGTTTAATTTGATATTTTCTCCAAGGTATTGGTCTGTGGGAATCTCAATCTCGGTTCCAGCAATATTTGCGTAGCCATATACTTTGTTTCTGCCATTCTCGGACGAAAAACCTTTTTTCTTTACGGCAGGGTCAAAGTTTGATATCCAATACTTGTTGTAATCTTCCGAATCTTGCCATACTGTAACTATCCACTCTTCCTGGCTATTTGAAGCATTATAGGCCGTGGCTTTGAAATTACCAACAGTAATCGGATCTGGAACGATTTCACCACCATTCTCAGAATTAAATTCATATTTAGGTGTCAACTCCACATTACTACCGTTGACAATGGCTTCATAATAAGCCACCTTTCCATAAGACGTTCTTATAATAGATGGAATGACCGACGAATTGTCCTTTGCATAAGGGATGATAGCGTATTTAGTATTCGGCTGGAATAAGGAGGCGTCAAATTTGATGGATTTGGAGATATCCCATCCTTGTCCAATTACTACATCTTGGGCATCCTTCTTGTAAAGTGATTGTATGAAATTATAGTTGGAATCAAACAGACCAACGCCGACTTCTCCATTAAATGTTCCTATCTTCTTTTCTTGGTATGTGGAGTTTGAACTGTAGCATATAGGTTTCAGAGAGAAATATGTGGAACTACCTATAGATATGGAAGAACGATTGATTGTGAAAACGTCTGAATAGAAAATATCTTCATGTACGCCATAAGTCTGAGGATCAATCTGGCAAATCATTGCCTGATTGTATGAAAAGTTATAAAGTCCTAAATAAGGATTTATTGCATCCAACTCATAATATCCATCGCCCAATCCCAATATCGATTCCCCCCCCCATCCAAAGTTAAAATGGTATTTACCATCTGAATCGGAACCGTCAAGGATGAACTGATGACCTCCTTTGCCTTGACCACTATAAAGAATGGGATGCCCAGCTTCAAGATCTTGCATAATATAACTATTCCACTCAGATTCTGTATAGTAGTTTCTGTCTCTAAACAAGGTGTTAGGGTTGTATTGGAAATAGTTGACTAGTGCATAAGGGATGTTCTGCGAGTACGCTCCTGACTCTTTACCTTCACTATCTTCTGTGCCATAGTCCATAGAAACAGAAACGCCACAAGCGTGCATTAGCTTTGCCACCTCAGACTTCTGCTCATCTGTACTATTGTCATCGTATACGTCCAACATATTATTCCAATTGAATTTCAATTGATTGAAATCCATCGATTGATATATATGTTGTGATGCAGTATAGTAAGAATAAGAACCATTGCCCATAGTTGGATATTGAAAATAGTTCATTACCTGGGCCATTGCAGTTGCAACACAACCTGTAGCGCACCTTGAACCATCACCGAGACCAAGATTCTCAGGGCATTGATTATTATATGGCGCACTTTGATCCCATTTACTTTTTATGAGAGGCTCAATTGCTTTGGAAGCAGTCTTCACTGGTGTCCCTTGACGAATATTAGACTCGTTTTCCAAAAGGTAATCATACTGACGATTGTAACCATCAATAATTTCCAGCAATGCATCAGGCATGGAAGCGGGTTCAAAGTTTCCATTCTCAGAGTAGCCAAGAATCGTATTTAGTCTTTCATCTGCTGACACAATGACAAAGCGACCATTGGCATCATCATTCACGACATAGCAACTATTGCTTTGAGGCATGGCCTTTTGGCTCCTTGCTATTTTCTTGCGAACTTGCGCATTGACTTTTTGTGGTGACACAACGGACACACGGGTCACTTTGCCTTGCTGTTCAAAAAAATGTTGGGCTATCTTTATAGCCTCACTCTCGCTTCTGTGTTGTGCATTAATGCAGATGCAACACAACAAGAATACAATCATTGTAGTTGTGATTTTTTTCATCATGCGCTTATTTTTATATATTTTATACTGTTGTTCGTCTTAAATAACATGTTGAGTTTTTTTATCAACATCGGGGTAAGCATGTTATTATTTTTCCTTTGACTGTTTATGAGAAAATCTCTTGGAAAGTAACCACTCAAATTAAAAAATCAATCCAACATCACAAATGCTGCCCAATGGAAAGGCTCTGGATATTTATCTCGTATGATTGATTTCGTCTTATCAAAAGCCTTGCGTTTGTCCCACTGACATTGCTTGGAAGCAAGTTGTTCATAGAAGGCAGCCATGAACTCCGTTGCGACCTTATCGCTGACGCTCCACAGAGCCATTACTATTGTACCGACACCGGCTTTCTTGAACGCACGCTGCAAGCCGTATAGTCCTTCTGATGTTGCTTTGCCTTGACCGGATTGACAGGCAGACAACACCACCAACTCCGTGCCGCTGAGGTCGAGACGGGCGATGTTATTGGCTGTAAGAATACCTCCCAATACACCATTGGGTAATTCTTTGCCCAGCCATGCAGCATTACCTCCTGAAAGAACGATACCGGACAATTGCATTGCATCGGAATAGCCCTTCAGGTAATCTACTGTCTCTGCACGTTCTGGAGTATAATAGAACCCGTGAGTTGCTATCTGCAACACCTGTGGCGCCTTGCCGTGCATGCTTAGGAATGATTCTTCTGTGCCCTCCATTCCCATGCGAGATATAACCACCCATTTGTTGGCTTTCAGTAGAGACTCAACCTGTAGGATTTCTTGCTTTGAAGCAGGCAACTCGCGGAAAACGGAGTCACCACGAACCATGTCACCACGCATCACCAACAAGTCCGACAATTCATATTTCTTCGATTCCTCAATCATAGCAGTAGGTTGCAGGTCGTACTGTAATCCGCCATACAATACTGCAGAATGTGGCTCAACAGACAAAGCTGGAGATTGTGTTTTTACAAGTTCCCTCGCAGAAGACAACCTTACGAAATTGTAATGACTGCCCAGCAGTGAACCGTCAGCGAGAGGCAGCGATTCCAATGATACTTGATACAGCAACTGTGACGGCACATAATAGACCGTTGCACCTTCTGTAATGTGATCTTTTAGCGGTTTCCACAATAGCTTCAGTACATCAGGTGCATAATACATGTCATAATACATGTCCGGACGATTGATGCCAAGTGAGTCTATCTGTCTTTCGGCAAACAAATCTTTCACCAAAGGGTATTCGTCCTCCTTATTTATAATATAGGCGGCATATTTACGTCCTGTTGTCTCTGAGACATAATCCGTAAAGTCCAAAAGGACTTCGTTTGGTTTCAAGGCTTGCTTGACAGCTTTGTAGTCTATATCCATAAAACTGGTGACATTACCAAAACTGCGGCATCGCTCAGCCAGACTCCCAGCCAGTTGATCTGCCCTTTGTGACATGCTCAGTATGCTGTCGGCGTTGTGCGCATAATCCTTTTCCCATTCCTTTATCTGGTTTTTCATCAGGGTGAGCCTCATATAGTCCCGCATATCCTCTTCCGTGCCTTCCTTTTTAACGACATCAAACAGAGAACGTTCAGACTCCAACAAGAATGACTTCGACATAATGAGCGCATCATAACAACTTTCTGTAAACGAATCCTGAAATCTTTTTGCCTTCAATGCGTATGGGGTCATATTCGTAAAAAGAGAAGAGAGAGGCTTCCAGAAACCTTCCCGTTCCTGCAAACTCACATAAGGCAATTGTTTCCTCATCAAGTCTTTCAGTTGATTAACTGCATCTGCATAGTCTGAACATCCTGCATCTATGTGACTGGCAAATCCCTCTGCGTTGGCAAGATAAATCTGCGCATTGATGCTTTCCATACTGTTTTCTCCGTTCTGCTTTGTAATTTGCTCCGCATATAATCTATATAACCGCTCAGACTCTGCATAATTTTTAAGTTTATGCCCTGTTCCTCCCATCAGTGGCAACAAAGTAATTCTGACACCATCCGACTGTGGATACTTTATCGCAAGTATTTCATCCGCTTTTTTATAGTCTGCCAATGCTTCCGTGTAATCACCGAATGTCGCATGACAACCGGCTTTTGTAATGTATAGCCAACACAGTTCCTTTGGTTCCTCCATACAAGGGGCACTTAGGAAAAGTGAATCTACACAGGCAAAACATTCTTTCTTATCTCCCTTCCGTTTGTATATTTCCGCTATAGCCATATATGGAAGATAGAATTTGTAGTCATTGACGGGTGTCAGCCTTTGATGCTCCGCCAATGCCTTTCTTGCATATATCAGCGCATTATCATATTGCTCGACTGCAGCATACAAGTCCCTCAGATTCGTATATGACAGATATCTGTTTGCAGATATGGTATCACGCACTTCACTTTCTGCAACCGCCATTCCTTTCAAGAACCATTGTTCTGCAATCTTGTATGCCTCTTGGCTTCTTGCTTCCTTGCCTTTCTTATTATAATAAGTAAATTGGGCTTTAGAATCCGATGACATTTCCATCAGCGAGTCCATGGCTGCCGCGTATATCTTTGCCTGTCCCAAATCGCCAACAGCAGAACTTTGGTACCATAGTTCTTGCAGTATGTCCATTTGTGTGGATATGTCTCCTGTTTTTCTTGACTGTGTCAGGGCCTCATTATACGCCTTGTTGGAACCTTCGATGTCGTTAAGATGATATTTGGCAGATGCTATTCCTTTTAATACAGAGATAACATCCTTTTCTCTACCCAACTCTTGAAAACCAATTAAAGCCTTGTTGTATGCCACCAAAGCCTCTTCATATTTCAGCATAATAAAGCAATCCGCTCCCTCAAAATACCATATCACAGGAATCTTAGACAACACATAATCCTTGACTTTTCCCTCTGCGTATGGCTTTATCTCCTCTAAGATGCTTCTACCACGACCGTAATCTGTCTGTCCGTTTTCATTACGCTTGATAAATTCACACGCATACATATAGCCATTCAGAGTATATTGGTTTCCAACGTTTTTTCTTTCTTCGTTGTTCAATGTGCCTTGAAGTAACTTCTTCGCCAATTCATAGCCTTCTTCGTATTTGCCTAGCAGCTCGTAACACTGGCATGCCATTGTTTGGCTGCATACATAGGTTTGCCTTTCCCCCTCATTACGCTGTTGTTGGGTATTTTCTCCGACTACCAGAAACAAAGCGAGTGCTTCTGCCTTCTTTCCGGCTTTATCCAGTTCAAATGCCTGTGTCATTTTTGCAGACACATCAGCCTCTGAGAGGTTCTGTGCGTTTGTCTGCAAGACAGTGCAGAATAAGGCAAGAACAATAGTTGTTAGTCTATTCATCTGGCATTATCTTCTTTTCAATATTAAACTTGATGGTGTCGTTATCCATACTATCAACAGGAGCGGAACTATCAAAAATTTCCTTTACACCACGAATATGTCCCGGCGGAGTTCCTCTAAAGTTTGGCGATGCATCACGGATTGTCGAAGAATCATACACAAACATAGGCTTGATGGCAAAGAATCCAACTACGAGTACTGCTGCCACCCCTGAAATCCACAACCATTTCCTATTCTTTGGACGCATTGGCTTTGATGCAGTCTCACATACGGGACTATAACATGCCGCGCGTTCTGTTCCAGTAGGACGCAATGCTACACTTTTTCGTTCTTCTTCATATTGTTGCAGGAACTGAGCCAATGTACGCAGTTTTTCCTCTCGGCTACAGATAGAGTCCTTCACTTTGCGTGTAAACTCCAATTGTTCCTTCTTCTCTTCATCCTGTTCCACCTCACGCAAGAACTTGTTTTTTTCGACATCATCCATGCGGTTAAGCAAATAATTATCTATTCTATCTTGAAACTTTTCGTCCATATCTGTAGTTTTTTATGAGTTTAACTTTCTCTTATAGATTTCTCTCGCAGACTCACGCAAAGCCTTCATGCACTTGTTCTTTTTAGTCTTTAAAGCATCGTATGACGCTATAGTCGGCATTTCCATGAGAATAGTTTCCAGTTTCTTCTCCTCGTAATAGAATTTGGTAAGTATCTGGCTACATCGTTGCGACATGTGGGAGATGACATCTGCTATTATATCAATCATCATGTTCTCACCCGAATCATAGAGCATATCAATATATTCGTTGGGATTGAATCCTTTTCCTCTGATTAAACGTCCTAATTCTGTTTCGGGCTCAGCATAGACAGGATGCTCACGTCCATATTCCAGATACTTGTTTCGGGCTATACTCATAAAATAGGTGAGAATGCTACCGTTTAGGGGCTTGTTGTCTTTCCCCATCACGATTCCGTCCTCCACATATATCTTTCTTCTTTCTATGTTTTCCCAGAACGCTATAAAGGTGTTCTGTAAAATCTCAGCCGCCGCTTTCTCGTCAGCGAAGAACACACCCCTATAGTTGTCCCAAAAGTAATCGGAGCAGTATGCGTACAGCTCGTACTGAGTGCGCCGCCTTCTGTCTGCCAGACCCACTACAAGTCGTGCTTCTTTTTCTTGTATGGGTGCTCGGAATTGTATTGTTTTTGCCATTATCGTATGATGTCTGTTATTCTATACCTATCGGTCTCGCCAGTCATTACTGGATATTGTGGTCTGCTGCCCGTATTGGAATTGACAAACATTCTTATTCTTCTAAAAAAGTCTTCGTTGTCGTTTTCCACGCTTTCCTTTACCTTATTATATATTGCGTAGGTAAGTTTACCTACAGCAGGACTCTTCATTTCAGTGTTCACTTGATCGCTTTTGCAGGCACTGATGGTAATCCACCTTTCATTATTCACCTGAGCATTTGGATTTACCTCTGCCTTGCCTTTATCAGTAGAATCCCCACAGATAAAGGATTTGATGGCTTCGAATATGTCTTCTACGCCACGCACCACTTCATCTTCATCACCACGAGTTGCATCACCGCTATGACAAGCATCTATCACCACGAGCATCTTACCTGCATCTCCAATCTTGTCTCTGATGGCATTCAGATAATAATTCACCTCATCATCCGTGAGATGTTTCTCTCCTCTGTCCTTGTCGCATGGCTTTCGGTAGGCATCGTATGGAATCCAGCACTCATCCAGTCCATCCTTCTCGTCATTATGTACATCCTTCATCTGTTGGCCATGTCCAGAGAAATGTACATACACAATATCCCCACGTTGGGATTGCGATGCCAAAGACTTGAAGGTACTCACAATAGCCCTCTTTGTCGCCTGCTGATTCACGAGCTTCTTGACATTGCCTGTCTTGAACTTCGCATTCGTCAGCATCTCCTCCACAAAAGGCACATCCCTGTCACCATTAATCTTTCCCCAAGCCTTATCCTCCTGTTGGCCGATACCAATGACAAGAGCTCTCCGTGTCTGAGCCGAAACTGCGACAGACACGGTGAGCATAAAACTTACAATGACAAGAAATAGAATTATGTGTCTAACGGATGGCATAGTGTTTGCGTTATTCTATTTTGATTTGACTCTGTAATCACTTTAATAGGATTTCTTAATTTTTCCACTTCCTTTACAACGAGAACATGTTCTCTTTCCATCGCCTCCACAATAAGAGCATTTTACTTTGAAAGAGCCATTGCAGGTAGGACAAATTTCTAACCTACCACCAGAAGGAAACTGCATTCCTGTAAATGGGTCATACGAATATAACGTGATATTCCTACCATGTCCATATTGTCCCAAATTATCAAAAACTCCCATATAATTACTATTAGTACATGCAGTATACCCATTGCTACAGTGGTTACATCTTGTTTCTCCCTCTCCATCACAACTTGAACACTCTCCCCACCCGTCTTGCTTGATTGTAACAGAAATTTCCTCATGGCCACAAATTACAGTAACAGCCCCACTTCTGGGAGAACTGTTGTTTTGGGAACATGAAACCTTTATTTTTGAACTATTGATCACGGTCGCACTAAGCCAATTTTCATCATCACTCACAGATAGATTTTTTTTACTGTTATTTGATATGCTAATGTATTCATAATCGCTTGAAGTTCCAAATTTTACTGTACTGGTAGATGCACTAAAATCGGTTGGATCTCCCCATTGTTTGACAGATATATCTCTTGAATCCCCATTGTTTGAAATAACAGTAATTGTTCCAGTTTTTATTCTTCCATTATTCTCCGGCAGTGTAACTTGAAGTTTCCCATTTTGGATTTTCGTTTCTGCAGTTAACCAATCAGGCACATCAGAAACAGACCAAGTAGTACCATCAGTATTTATTTCAACAGAATAACAATAGCCCTCCTCTGTTCCTTCTTCATCCATAACTAGGCTATTAGGCGAAACAGTGAAATAGGATGCTAATCCGGAATTTTGTTTGACGGATATGCGTTTTTCAAATTTGTCACTTTTAACTAAAATCATACCTGTTCTTTCACCGCTCTCATTGATTTTTGTTGTAATAGTTAATTTCGCATTAAAGTTGTTACCCTTTTCTGCCACATTCTTTTTTAGAACAATCCAATCGGCATCTGAAGAAATGTTTAGATTCATACCGTCCGTCTCAACAGAACATCCAAATTCTCCTGTACCATATTTGTCAAAAGAACAAGAAGAGTTACTTACTGTCAAGAAAGTAGATAAACCAGACTCTTCCTTTACGGAAACATTGAAATCCTTTTTCCATAAGTTTATTCCAAACAGCGTTGTGTATGCGTACAAATGAACGATGGCATTCCGAGAATCTCCGTGATTTGGTGAGGTTTTTATAACGAGAGAACCGTTTTCTATAGTTGTCTTAATCCAATCTTCTGCTACATAAGTTTGAATATTTTCACTAATTGCATCTGTCGAGATATTACATGTAGTGGTGCCGCCTTTTTTCCCAAAAGCAACATCGCTATCAGAGGATATATAGGACGAGGAATGATAATTTATATAGCAGAGTACAAATACAGCAATAAGTATTGCAGTGCATATTGTAATAAGCTTAACAACCCTATTCTTTTTTTTATCATTCAATGTTTTTCGGACTGTTTGCGAGAAGATGCCATGCGGATATTTATGAAGATATCTTTCTAATCCATCTATGGTATGTTGGTTTCTTCTATAATACTCCTTTTCTTCTTGTTGGTCCCTGATTTCTTTTATTTTTTTCGAGGTTTCGCTACGCCATAAACCATCATTGCTAATAGAGAGGTACTGTTCATAAGTAATTGCACCCGTTTGACATGACAAAAAGATCCGTCTATCCTCTATCAGAAGAGATATAAGTCTTCGTGCTATTTCTTCTTTTACTCCAGTCAATGGCTGTCCGTCAAAGACTCTATCATATAATAAAGAGGTATCGCCTTTTGTAGCCACAACTGCCTGTTCAAGCAAATTTCTTGAAATAGACAGATGGTTACAACAATCATTAATTGTTAGTTGGTCTATGCTTTTAAATTCCATGAGCTTTTATTGATTAACAATTCGGTATCCTTTATGTGTAAAACGGTGAACTTGGCTATTCATAACCAATTCTATCGAATCATCCGTAATTGCATATATGTCATCATACTGAATGGGAACTAACATTTTATTTGTCTCCGTATTATTGATTCCATATTTCCCGTTTTTCTTGCATATATAACTGTTGTCACATATCATAAATATGTCATTATAATCAAAGGGCAAAACCTTCTTGATTTTGAGCCGTCCAACTTTGCATAACCCATCTTGCCTTGCTTGTTCTGAATTGCTCTATACTTTTGGGATTTGTTTCCGTTTTGTATATTATAGATTTTCTTTATTAAAGGAGAATGAAATAGACTTGACAGCAAAAGAAACAAAATTGATGCTAAACAAATAGTAAAGAGAACATCTACACTCCCATAATTCGTATAGGTGTCCCAATACGGAGAAAAATCATCACCATAATACCCGGGTGTTTGTATCATGCCTACATTTAACAAAATATTTTCTAATCCTGTTACATGAGTCGCCTGAGCATGGGAAAATTCTTCATAGATGTAGTGTGTGGTGTTACAATAATATATCACCGAACCAACAGTAAATACACAAACACAAAGGATTCCTATTATGATGCATCGAAAAGTTGAATGGGTCTTATACTTCTTCTTTTCATTAAATAGAGCCATATCTATCCATTGCATTTTTTCTTACAGGAATTAATCTGTGCTTTTCTTGCTTCTTCATCCCTCTTGTTAGTGCGAAATATCTCATCCAATAATCGTCTTTGGCGCTCTCTTACTGCATCTGCCAAATCACTGTCAGGATTCTCATTCAGGAATCTTTCACAGTCTTGAAGGTTGAAAATATCTACATTCTTAATTTGCATAACATGAATTGTTTTATTCGGAGGTTTCTGACTTGTGAATAATAAATGTGTCTTCTGCTATCTTCTTATCACAATACCATATTGATATTGTATAATTTCCAGCTTTCCAATATCCCTGTTTCTCATTACCCCAACCGTTTAAGGTCAAAGTATGTTCCCCCGCTGCAATTTTATAACTGTCACCACTTGAAACAGTGGAATATCCTTCTGTCTCGATCCTAAAATACAATGTCACATAATCGTCTTTCGCACCGACATATACAATTTGGGGTTCCAGATACATTGTGTTAGCATCAAAAATAGTATCACCATATTCCGTTTCTATTTTTGAATCTTTATATACATTCCCGACTTTAATATCTCTTACGATAATAGGGGATTTAAGCACAGTATTCTTGTAATCGTAATATTCTTTAGTAATACTATCTGCCGAATTCGAGGTATGAATAACATTTTTGTCCATTTTAGAGGATTTGTTGTATTTTATGCCCAAAAAGGCAACCATCCCTAATAGCAATACTACAACTAGTAGCAGTCCGTATTTAAATATGTTGGCTTTTTTGAATCGGTTTTCTAAATATTCTAATCGGTCCTTTAAATATGTTTGTTGTATCCACCAGTGACGATTGTCACTTTCTGTACGGTCTATCTCTTCTTGCATATTGACAAGTTTACGAGCAACATCAAGATTTTTACTCTTATAGCCCTTTATCTTCGAGTATTTATTAACGAACTCCGCGTAATCGGAAATGGTAGAGCATGAGTCAAACTCTTTACTATCATGTTCCCTCATTTGCTCTAAAAGAGCATGATACCTATTTTGGAGCTGCTTGTCATCAGGGTTTTCAGATAGTATTTTTCTACATTCATCCAATGTTAGGCTCTCAACATTTTTGATGTTCATATAGAATGCATTTTTAATTTATTTTCTATCAAAACATTTACTTATCGCAAGACACAAAGCATAAATTCCATATTTGTATTTTTGAATGAATTTAGCCATATCCTCTGGCACTATTGCATCAATAATATATATAACAACTGTTCCTACAATCAGAACGATGACTATGGCACCGACCCACCAAAGAATTGTATCAACTATACCTTTCTCCTCTTTACATACTGTATTTTGAGAGGATTGATAGGAGATATTGCTGGTGCTCTCACTATTATGAGAGACATTTACTTTTCGATGATTATTCTTCTTTTTAGAAGAATGCTTCACCTTATCTGTTGAAATGTTATCAGTAAGAGTTTCGTTAATAGGCTTATGGCTTTTCGGTTCTTTTTGAGCAACCTTAATAACTCCTTTGGTCAGCCCCTTCATCCGATTCTTTACTTCGATGCTATGCTCTCCATAAGGATACCGATTTAAGTACACCTCACAATCAGCTATCGTGAAATCATCCAAAGTTTTTATCTTGAACGGATTCATTTTTCTTTGGCTGCTTGTTTGATAGTCACTATTTCTTTCTGCTCTCCAAGAATGAGTTCTACAGTAGCAATTCTTTCTGTATTTACATCATTCTTCTCACAACTAAGTATAATTGAAGTAGCATCTTCCGAGATTTCTTTTATCCATTCATAATTATCAACATTTGTTTTAATCCGAGGTATATCACTCTTCCATACAATAACTACAGAATCTTTCCCTTTTGCTGGCACCTCAAAAGTATTTGTCATTACATCAAATTGATAAGGTTTTTCTATCGTCTTTACAATAGTATCGCATAAGATTCCTTCACGATTCCCGAATAAAGATACTCTACTCTTAGAATTGTGCCACAGATATGCTATCATCAACAAAAAGAAGCCACATACAATGACAAGTATTTTATTCATTCTCCTTTCCTTTGCTAAAGCCTTGTCTGTCTCTTCGATACGAAATCTGCAATCACGCAACTCCCGTTCTAAGTTCTCCAATTCTTTTTGTTCCATATCATTCTGATTTTCATCATTAAACATATTAATTCTGCTATTCTCTGTTTCGCAGTCAATGCATATGCCATTTTCTGTAAAGGCATTTACATACTTGTGACATTGTGGACAAATGCGTTGTACTTTTGCAGTCTTAGTAGCAACCTGTGATGACATACAATTCATAAAAGGGGCTTTTCTGTTTGTTGCTTCTGATATTTCTTCATTATCAATCAACAAAGACATTTCTGTAAATGACAACGCTGCTGCAACTGCTTTTTCCCTATTTCCATTCCCCAATGATAGACATTGGAAAACGTCGGTATTCAGCATGGTGGAATACTCATTTTGTTCTGCATAAATATAACTAGTAACATCATTGTTAATTGAATGCGTCTTGCTAAAATGAGAATCGCCTTCTTGACAACACCAATATGCAGCAACCTCCTTTTTATAGAGTTCTCGGAAAAAACTTATATCAAATGAAGGTATACTAAAATTTCCATCATCAACATCCGAGTAGATAATAGAGAAAAAGCCTTTTACCGAACACCCCTTGATATCTGTATTGAAGGAACTGGACAACAATTCATTTTTGCAACATATTCCCCAAGCAACGACATCATGGCATTTATACAACACCCATCTTGGAGTATCTAATCTACTCTCTAAAATTGGAGTGACCATATCGCGTAGGATAGAAACAATATTCTTTCCTACATTACTTGGAATGCAAAAATCCCTATAATCAGGTTGCTCACCACGTGTATAACAATAACTTCCTATTTTCATATACTTATAATAAAACAGCTATCTTACCACCTCGATAAAAAGAAATTCTATCTGGTGTAAATAGCCTGTATGTTAATGATTTAAATTGTTCTGCTTCCTCAGCCCCTGTTGATAAATCGTCTATATCCTGAAGCAATGCGAATAAGATAGGAAGATGAACGTTCCCTCCCATATTAAGGCACAATGTTCCTGTTAAATTTCCATGATCATTACGTAGATTTTTCCCTAATGTAACCGATGTGACACCTACAATCATATCGTTGTGAAGGGAAAAGACTGTAGGCAGAAGGCTCTTTAACAACTCTTGTCCTGCTTCCAATTCTCTGTCACTGAATATATCTTTCTTTGTAATGGATAGAAGAATCGGAACATTCCTATTTAGTCTTTGGGAGCACTCCTTTATTAACGATTCTATATAATTTATTTTATTTCGCGCTTTAAGTTGCGACTGAAATGAAACATCTCCTCTATGTTCCAGTTCTAACTGTTGAGGATCCAATGCTGACAGCAGTGTGTCACCATCGATAAGAAAAATGATACAACTGGAGTCTTTAAACGTATCAAACAACTCTTCTGAGTCATCTATATCATTATCCGACATTCCATCCAAAGTACCTCCACGGTAATCATAAATGGTAAAGTTTCCTTTAGGACTACCATCAATTTTCAATTCAAATGGATAGGTGATGGTATCAGTACTACCATCTGGCCACAAACCACCTACCATTTGCTCAATTCCACGATTAAGCCTAAGTTGTTGTTGTCTATGCATACTTGTGGCAGATATAGTATGCCCATTTATAGATATTCCTTTTGCCAATAAATGGCTCATTGTATATAAATAGCAGGTTTTTCCAGACCCACTAAGTCCTAAAAGACAGATATTCATTGTTCTTTTGATATTTAATATTCTACAATAACTGATGAAGAGTTTCGGTCAAGAGGCAACTGTATAGCCGAAAAAGCACTAATCCATTCTGCATCCTTACAAAAGGTTTTGACAGAGATTGCATTTGCAATGCCATAATCCTTTCGATAATTCTCAAATGTCTGAGATAACAGATGATAGTTTGCTGCACCTCCGCAAAAGATAGCACTTTCAATATCGTTCCACTTCCATTTATTATTCTGTACTAAACAGTTGCAATAATCAAAACATTTATATAGATAATGCGCCATTTCTGCATCGAATCTATTCTGAATGTCAGTTTTACCTTTAGTAATATCTTTGAATACTGGTAAGGGATAATAGTTGCTATGGTTGTGAATCAAATTCAGCTTTACCACATCGCTCAAATATTTACCAAATAAAATTCTTTCGGCATCTGAAACATCCAAGGTAAAGTCATACCCAACAACATCAGATAAGTCAACCTCCTTAAAACCTAATTTTTCGTTTATATTAAATGACACTTGTTTTCCATTTTCCACTATTGATATTTTAAGCGAGGAATACCCAAAATCTATTATCAAAGAAGGAGTTTGATTTGACGCATACATAGAGGATATTGCCTCAGAAGAACATACACAAGTAACCTTAGTAAAGGTGTCCAACGCTATTTTTGCAATAGCAGAGTCTATCCTCACGCCCTTTTTTTGTAGTCGTCTATCGCTTTCTCGATATTATTTCTTGTTGTTGCATCATCAAATAGTAGAACTGCACCAATCATGTTTTCCGCATAATGCTCTTCAGATGCATTCCTTATCGTTGAAAAGAGCTTTTTTATGATCTTTTCTTTGCAAGGACTCTCATTTATCTTAGAGACAACACCGTCAACTCCCATTGCTGCAAGTAAAAGGACTTGGTGTCCGATGTAAGTTTCATCGTTGGACACAACAGCTCCATGTGGCATATAGGAGTATGATAAGCTTTCATTATAGACCAATCTCTCAGGCTTATTAGATGAAGCTTTGCAGACCGCAGCTTTTATCTCTGCCTGTCCTAAATCTATCGCAGTCCATTTCATATTTTGTCCTTTCCGAAAATGTATCTTTTATATATTGCTATTGATTTTTGTGCTTGCTCATAATCTCTCTGCTGTGAAACGATCCTTTCCGCTATAAGTTTATAAGACTTTGCAATAATATCATAGGGAGCCGCTTTAGGCTCTGAAATAAACCTCATCGCATTGTACTTTTTTGACCAGAAAGCTTGCTGCTTTTGTGCAATAGACACCAAATCAGAAATAGATGTTTCTGAAGATGCATTCAGCCGGTCGACAATACCATATCCATACTCACCACATACTCTTTTGAGTTCTTCGGTAAATTCATCATCAACTCTTACTTTTCCCTCGTATATAGACATCAGCAATGACATTTCCTTTATATCATGCATTTCATCCATCACACTTAGTACATGGCTTTTAATCTTGTCTATGGCATCTATGAGAAATGAATCACATGTTCTCTGTCTATCTTGGTTACAGGCCTCCAACATTCTCAATACACCACGTTGCGCTTTGAGTATCGAAGATCGGTCTCCAAAGTGTGACCTAAGTAATGTCATGAAAGTTGTAAATCCACTTTTTGCTCCTAATATTGTAGAGAGTTGTTCGTTGCTCGTTTCTGGATTAGAGCGTAATGCCTCCATACAGACATACGAGCCATAAAGACCGTATTTTTCTAACAGCTTCTTTCGCTGCAATGGTGGTACGGCAATTTCTTTAGTGCCACGTATAAAAGCATCAGCATTTACAAATAAACGCAACATATTTTTGTCATCCAAAAGTTCGCACAAGGACTTAAATGTGTTGAAGTCTTCACCAGAAATGTTTGCAGACGCCAACCCCATTAAAGCGGAAACAGGAAGAATACGAAAAAGAGCCCTCCTGACATCTTCTCTGGATGTTAATGTCCGCGATATAGCTGTTGAGGACACTTCTACTACATCTATTCTATTTATAACCGACCAATTCAAATCTGGTTTCGACAATACACCGAGAGAATTGAGTGGAGTAATGCAGTAAGAGTTGCTCACGTCTGACATTTGAAACTCATTAATCAATTTTAGACTATCCTCAGTTAGGCTTTTCGTGAACAGAAATACCACAGCATCAGGATTAACCTGTTTCAGGAACTGTTTGGTGTTTTCTGAGTCAACCTTGCTTGTTGCGTCCAGTCCAGGAGTATCGATAATGTTGATGTGCTTTAGCATCTCATCAGATGTTGCCACTTCAATATATGCCACTTTGGTTTTCAGTGACTCTTCGCCAGCATGAGAAGCCCACTGTGCCCACTGTTCGTGAGGCACGTTTACCTTATTCCCATCCTTGAAATGTACAGTTATTGGAGATTTGTCATTCCCATATTTTAACCAACTGACATTGAACGTTTCTGCTTCATGACCAGTACGGACAACCTCCGGCTTTCCGAGAATCGCATTGACCAGGGTTGACTTTGAACTACTGATTCGACCGACAATCGCCAACTGCATAGGTTCGGTCATACGTTTCCTCACATTCTCAATGGCTGCATGTATGTGAGTCAATTGAGGGTGTTTGGCTGCCAATAGAGCACATGCAGACAAGCAATCTTCTATTTTGTTATATATATAATCGTTATTCTGCATTGTCAAATGGATTGCTGTAGAGTAACTTCATCTGAGAGGAAAGAGTATTAAGGAATTTCTCACGTTGTTCAAGAGTTGCCATTTTATCCTTGAAAACCTTTTCATTTGCTCGACTTTCAAGGATTGATTGTTGGATAGTCTTCATTTTTTCTTCTGTCTCAGACAACATGATTTGGATTGTCTGCAACAGGTTCTGATGGTATTTTGTAAACTGGGTGTTGGCTTGATTGCGCAAGTCTGTTATCGCCAGATTAATTTTAGGCAAGACCTGCTGACGAATCATCATTTTTTTCTGCTGCTGACTTTCTTGCTTCAATCTTCTCCAGATCAATGCGGCGGCACTCATGATACCAACAGCCCATCCAATACCAGGAATTAGGAAATCAGCTCCTATTGCCAAGGCTCCTGCAATAATACCCCCTTGGGCAAATTTTCCAGCTAAATTGAACGCCAACTGAGTGTTGAATGCGCTGTGGGTACGCAACTCATCTGAAATATTGATACCACCATCAGAAAGTATGCCTGAAATCTTTTTCTCAAGCGTCTTTGATATCTCGTCAATTGCGTTTTTTGTCGTTTGATTCACATTGTATGACAACTCCTGAAGTTCATCATTGATTTGCGCGACAAGCCATTTCCCGTCATTATTTAATCCGTTCTCGCTGTCTATAAGATTGTCAAATGTGGTTGTTGTCAATAATGTGCCTTCATGGGATATTAAGTTATTAACTTCATTTCTTGCGTTTTCAAATAGAGAGTTCACTTGTAAACGTATGGAAGACGTTGGATTGGCTATCTCATTTCTAAATTGCGCTAATTTCTGTTGTTGCTCTTTATAGTTTTGAATGGCATTATTCTGGGCAACATTGTCTGATGACAACTGTTCCTTTTCTGTCGATACTGCTACCTGTATCTCATTCACCTCTGACAACAGCATATCACGAAATTGAGAGAATTGCGCTCTACGAAACATTTTGACCTGCGAATTGATTGCAGCCAAAACAGCATCTTTATTCGAGGTTACCTTTAGTTCTTCATCTTCCAACCGGTTGAACAGAAGTCAATTCATAGCCGATACTGCCACAATGGGAGGATTTCCTGTCGAAAGTAGGGTATTTCTTGTGGTTTCAATATGCGTTTGTAACACATCTTGTGATAAAATGTCTGACTTGTTAACAAGTACAATAGTGTTTTTTACACGAGATGAGACTTTTTTTTCATAGAATTTCAGTTCTGACTCTGTCATTGGCTCACTGGCATCAGTGATAAATACAGCTACATCAGCATATGGCAGAGCCATAGCTGTTAGGTTAGCATGGCGAGAATCCAATCCGCCAATACCAGGAGTATCGATGATGACAATACCATCCTTTAAAAATTCTGATGGATAGTATAAATCCATCTGTACGGTACTGCCTATCGAAATAACATCACCTACAGTGTAATTCTGAATATCATCCCATACGATTTCTTCTTTGTTTAATGATTTTTCTCCTTCAAGTATGTCTCCATAGTATCGAATAGCTTTTTTAGTAGAACCGTACACTATCCTTGTAACAACGGCTGTCGCTATACCAATGTCTGTTGGGCAGATATTTTCACCAAGAATTGCATTAATTAAGGATGATTTGCCACGCTTGAATTCTCCACAAAACAATATGGATGTTGCGTTATCTATTCTATCAATAGATTTGCTGACTTCATTAACCACAGTATGTTTGCCATATTGTTGAATTATGGGGGAAAGCTGCTTTATAAAGCTTCGTATTTTTTTGCTATCACTTGTCATAACTATTAGTATGTTAAGAAACTTGTTGAGTAGTCAATATCATTGCATTCACAGTAATCCATAATATTTAATTGCTGCTGGCATAATTCCATCGAATTAATATCCCCTATAGCCGAGAACTGACTGATACAATCATTAAAGAATACATTGTAATCAAGTCCTGTTTGAGCAAAGGCCAACCGATCAAAACCATTGTCCATTGAAATGTCCATTGGTTGAATACTATTCCAGTCTATAGTGTCCAATCCATTAAAACAAGTATGTCTCATAGAGCTATTTATGATATCACAATCCAAATAGTCATTAAAAAGATATTCATTAGTAAATATCTGACTGAAATCAATATTGTTGGCAGAATAGTCAAAGAAAGCATCGGTAAGCGATGGAATAGGCGAGAGCATATTTCCATCAATACCTGGAACTTGGTTCGGTAATCCCATGCTAATATCATTGAATATTTGGAAATCAGGATAACTTACACCTGCCACATCATGAAGATGACCTAACTCATAATCAAAGTTTTTCATTCCATCTGCAAATTCAGGGGCAGACAGATTCGTTGATACCATATAACAATGTGTATCAGACCATGCATCCATAAACTGATCCAGTGGGTAAGGCTTGCCATCGTCACCACTTCCGGGATCTTTAACTATTACTTGAATATTATTGGGGGCGCTTGTATCTATGCCTGCCACAATCAATGCATGGTTTCCACCTTGTGGTCCAAAGAAATCATTCACCCAATTCATCCACTTTTCATCATTGGTGTTGTTATGCCACAACTCATCGGCATCAACACCAACAATCACCTTGTGTCCTTGGGCTAATTCGTTGACCAATGTAAAAACATTTCCATCCTGTTTTGTAACAGGAATACCAGCAAGATTAAGCAGTTTGCCGACATCTTGGGGATTAGTTCCTTCTCCATTATACCAACCATTTGCATTTGCAGTTTGCACCAATTGTGTCTCAGAAACGTCTATGCCAAAATCTTCCAATATTAATTGTTGAGACTTAATAGCGCAGGTGTCTGGATATAGCTGCTGTACTTCTGGATTATAATACTCTGACATATTCTTTATTCTGTATTAATGTTTATATTTGTTCTTTTATGAGTAAATCTTCTGTAAAGTAACCCCTCATTCCCAAAAAGTTATACATGCAGTGCTTCTCCCTCGCTATGAGCCACGATAATCGTACTGCAACTCACGCTATAAGCATTGAGTAGTGTCTTGGGCATGTCACACAGGATATCAATGGCCATGAACATTCCAATATAGTCAGTTGGAAGTCCCATCGCATTCAAGAGGATGGCAAGCACCACTACTCCTGCCATAGGTACGCTTGGAGCACCAAGAACAGTTACAATAGAGGCTCCAATAAGAGAAACCTGTTGAGTTGCGGTAAACTCCATCCCTACTGCCTGTGCAACAAAAATGACCGCTACACATTCATAGATTATCGTTCCCACCTTATTGAAAGTAATGCCCAATGGCACTGTGAAACTCGCAATATTGTTTGATACGCCAAATTTATCCTTGGCATCGCTGATAATCAAGGGTAATGCGCTATACGAAGAACTGGTTGAGAATGCCACCATCAGTGCAGAATAAATCTGTTTCAAGTGGCGAAGTGGGGATACATGAGCCATCATCCCGACCATCAAAGGCAACACCATTCCTCCCATCATTATAAGTGCAATCCACACCACGATTACAAAGAAAGCAAGGCTTAGGAGATTGCTTCTCATTTCTGCCATATTCCCAGCTTGCTTGCCAACCAATGCCATTACAATAGCAAAGATTCCAATAGGGGCAAGTTTTATAATGGCTGTTGTCATCTTCATAATAGCATCATTAAAAGCCTCAAATGTGGCATTCACAGTTCTTTGTCGCTCTTCATTAATATGGATAACAAAATACCCAAGTAGTATCGAAAACAGAATTATCGGCAGGATTTCCCCATTGCTAAATGCCTCAAATACATTATTCGGAACAATGTCGGCTATCCTGTCCATCAGTGTCGTCTGACTCGATTGCAGAGCGTCATTCAGTATCTCGCCAACCTCCATCGCACGTCCATGTGTGCCATAGCCTGGACGTAATGCGCTTGTGATTACTACTCCAAGGAAAGCCGCTATTATTGCCGTAAGGATAAAGAATCCAAAAGTCTTGGCAGCAATACGCCCCATTGACTTGGAATCACCCATAGTCGAAATGCCTAATGCTGTTGAGAGAAATACTAAAGGAATGACTATCATATTGATGGCATGAAGGAAGATGTTACCTATGCCATTGATGAAATTTCCCCAAATGCCATAAGAATCTCCCAATAGTATTCCGCCTGTTGCACCAAGAATCAATGCTATCCCCATTTGGTAATGTAGAGCCAACTTTATCCGCTTCATACTATTCATCCTCTAATGAGTTCAACATTGCCTTGGCTTTATCTTGATTATAGCCAATGACAGTACAATAATCATTTAATGCCTCCACGAGTGATGCACGGTTGCCCATTTCTTTTAAAATGCCTATTCGTTTCCACTGCAATTCGTAAATGTCTGCACGGGCATTTGCCACATCCACACGTTTTTCTTCGGTAAGAAATCTGTCCAGATAAGAAAATCGAGGCAATCCCTTTTGTTTGCTTTTTATGATGGAATCCGCCACATGCAAAACCTGTGGATAATTCTTCGCAGATATGTACTCAGAGATTTCTGTTTCCCACGATTCACCTCTTCCAACTCCATCTTCTGTGAACTGAGAAGAAAGGGGAGAGAAGAACATAAAGCCAACCATCCAAAAAACAACAATCCCCGAGACGATAATCATCCGTCTCAGGTCCTTTGTCGTTGTACTATTTGCGTTATTGCATCTCATTTGGTATCATTCTCTTTTGCCAGAACCGCCACAGACTCCGCATTTGATTTTCCCTGAACCACCACACCATAGACATTGCGTATAGAACATACCATAACCGGAACCACCCATTCCCCAACAACTGCTGCACGATATTTCACCATGTCCATGGCAGTTATTACATAAACCACCCTGTGTGATGTACACGGTAGTTGAAACATTGTCTTCTATGAATATCACGTTTCCTGTTCTATATTCATCAGAGTTCTTTTGGCAGGAAATTACAACGTCTTCTTCATTATCCCGTACAGAAATCCATTCAGGGAACTGTACTTTCCATTCGCATCCGTCTGTTGCTATTGTAATCGTTTCTTTTCCTCCCGAAGATGAGAATTTAAGAGTATTCTCACTTGCTTTAATTTTGGTAGCATATCCCATCTGCTTTATGACTACCTGTGCCAGTTGCTTACCACTTTGAATAGTAATAGACCCTTCTCTTGCTTGCCCTGTTTGATTAGGATTTACCCTGATGGTGAAATCATTGTCATTTTCATCAATATCCACCCAGTCTGGTTTGTGGTTTATCAACCACACATAGCCGTCATAGTCTATTTCTATCTTACAGTCTCCACCTGCTTTTACAGAACCTATTTGATTAGGCTCCGCTCTCAGATAGGTGGCAGCGTTCATTATGTAGTCGTAAAATACCAGGGAAGGCATTGACACATATCCATAACAAGGCGAAAGTGATGACAAACATCAACAGCACCCTGCTATACAGCCAAGGGTGTGGCCAGTCTTTCGATATGGAACACATATCAGGAGTCGTTGCCTTTGTCCCACAAATAAAGACTTCCTCAGCCTCCTCTGTTGTATGTGATTTAAAAACATCTGAGAAAAGGACTTTCCTGTTCAAATCTGTAGGCCTGTCATTTACTACATACTCATTGAGAGAGTCTATCCATGCCCCTCCAGCCTTTGCACTAGTGGTATGGTGATTATGGCTTCCTACACCATTACTTCCAGTGTTGTCCAATAATGGTTTGCCGCACGCCCCACAAAACAATGCCCCATCTTGGTTGGGGTGACCACAATGACTACAATATTTCATCGGCATATTTTAACCCCAATCTAATAGGGCACTTATGATAATCAAAACACCAATCACTTTAATGATTGTCGCAATGATACCACGCAGGTTAAGCCATGATGGCACTTTGTCGATGAGAATCCAGCCAATAAGAATCTTTACGGCTGTACTAATTAGCGAATGAATCATCATATATCTAATAAAAGTGTAAATCAAAAAACAAAATTATCTAATATTTTGCCAATTCCATTTTCCGTCAATGCATGTATATGAATCCCAACTAGTGCTACAGTCATAGTAAGGACCGCCAGGGTATGACGCTTGCCAATCAAGATTAAGCCATCTTTTACCATTCGCATCACGAGTATGTAATTGACCTATATTAAAATTATCAAATCTATCACTGATAATTTTTAGTATCTCGTCATAACTAAATTGGGATATATCAACTTCAGTGAAAGCATGTCCACCAGTTGGGTTGTGACCAGTATTTACACAAACATCAGCACCAACAGCAAGAAGGCAGGAAGCCAATAACACGGCGAAATCATCACAATCTCCTGTCAAATAACTTGCAATTGTTTCTGATGCCCGTGCCACATATTCATGTCCATTGGGGTCGTTGACATATCGCCATTTTTTATAACAATAGTCAAATATCTCACAGATTTGTCCAGGGTTAAAACTTCCTTCACTTCTTCCTGCTAATTGATTAGCAAAACTCTTTGTGTAAGGGAGATCATAATCACATGCCTCATCAAGCATATCCAAATTCTTATTACCATTATCATACCATGCACTATGCTTTCGTTCTGATGGCATTTGATATTCAGGGAGTTTTATGTCGTCTCCACTATAGTTAATAACAGTTGGAGTGGTGGGCGTCGGTGTCGGTATCGTAGGGCTAAGATTCCTGCTATCTTTTTAAACCTCTCACGTCGATCAAATAGATATGAATCCTCTTGCAGACTTGCTAATCCTAAGCTTAAAATTTTTTCGTTTAGACATAATCCATCTTCACTATTATCCAAATATGCGTAAATGACATCGCCTTCGGATAACTTGTTTGGTTCAAAAAGTGATTTTGAATCCGGAATTATATCTACTTTAACATCTTCAGCCATGAATTTTTTTAGCTGTTTTTTCCTTCTTCCGTACTTGTAATACCTATTAAGCGAACCTCAACTCCATTATCAAGAATAATGGTGTTACCGTCCTTAACATTAGAAATTGTATGACCAGAAGGCCAAATAATTATTGCAATAACAATTATAATCGCTGCAAATACAAGAACAGTCTTAATGTTTAATTTCATAAAAGTCAAAATTTAAGTAAGTGATCAATTTTAATTTATATATAATACTTGTTTTGTTTTTTCGTTATATTTATACAATGTCCATGTTCCCTCCCAAAGAGCCGCACGGCTGAATATATTTGGCATGGTAAGCCGCAGCAATGTCTATCACGGGTTCACCACACAATCCTGTATTGGCGCAGCGCAAGTTGTGGATTTTCTCGACCGTTTCTCCTTTACAGTGAGAAAGAAAACGGTCATTGTGCTTGATAACGCCTCCATCCACAGAAGCAAGCGAACTGTGGAATTGAGAAGGATTTGGGAGAAGAGGGGACTGTTCCTGTTTTTCCTGCCGCCATACTCCCCACATCTCAATATCGTGGAGACGCTTTGGAGGATATTGAAGACCAGGTGGCTCAGACCACAAGATTACGCCACGGCGGACCAACTCTTCTATCCCACGAATAGAGCTTTGGCTGCAATAGGACATGATACCAATATTAAATATGGACAGGTCGCTTAACATTAAATTAATTCTGAACAGTTACTTAATTGCAAAATACTGTGCATTTTTTCGTTACTTTCCAATAACCATTCTCGTACTCAAGCGTTCCATAATCCTCTTCCGTAAATTCAAGAGAATTTGCATTTAAGATACCTCCAACAGAATCACATACAATGTGGAACAAGGGGTTTGGATTCATTTTGAAACGAGACAGTTTTTCAGGTATTGGATAAAATAATGCTGTTGTTTCTGACGTTTTCTGAATAACATATAGACATTTGACACTTGTCGATTGAAGTTGACTACTTTCTTCAAAACCACTCCCTGATGGCGCACCATAATATGCTGTTTCATATTTTGTACAATCATCTTTTGTGGGGACAGAACTTTTTGGCGAAACCTCTTCTACTGATTTTGTCTTAATAGAAGATTCTGTAGATTGCGTTATTTCATTCTCTAACAGATTTGCGAAATTGCTAAGCTGCTGGCTAAGCAAACCAGCAGTCTCAGCAATTTGACGAATACATTCAATTTTTTCCTTGCTCATAATTTTCATATAGAAACCTGCTCCATTAACAATGCAATGTATTGGAAAAACAAAGAGTCAGATATTAATCCTGATTGTGGTACATTGAGTGCATAGTTACCCTTTATAAGTTCCAAATAGTCGAACATTTGGGCTTTTGTTATTTGAGGTTTTTTGGTTGTATATACACACGAATAGAACATCTCAATGAATTCCTTTACATTTGGAAGAACCTTTTCATTGACATTATAATCCGCTCCAACATCAGCCCCACCATCATCAGCAGGTAAAATATCCAAAGCTGTAGATGAATCACCAGACATCACTATGCGCCCAATTTTAGACGCATCATTAAGTTCAATTCCCTTAGTAAGTCCCTTAAGAGCACCATTTACTGTTGTTGTTTTAGGAGATGCAGGGTTGGTGATATGCATATTGCCAATTCCGCTTATTGCAGCCTTTCCTTCTTCTCCTCCAAACTTTTCATAAACAAATTTGAATATTTGTCGGATAGTTTGGTCTCTATCAGGATTAAGAGAGAACAACTTTGAACCGTTACCTGTTAGGAATATTTGCACAGGCAACTCATGAGGAGAGTAAATACAACATAACTGAGCCACATGATAGATAATGGCAGAATTATGTAACTTTAATACGAAGTTAGCGTCATTGTCACGGAATATATTCTGAAAACTAATTGGATCCTTGGCAAATCCATAGTTCATCAACTCACTAATAGAGCTATCAAAACCTATTCTGTACACTCCATATTCTCCAGCTGTCTGTTGGGTTCCATCTTTAAATATGCGTTGGTTCTGCATTTTTCTTGCGAACAGAGTGTTTTGCATGTTGTTCGTGTCAATTTGGTTCATCGAACTTCCAAGATACAGAGCATTTCCTGCAAAACCGAACGATGTTATGAATCTAGGTTTAACAACTCCATGAGAATCTGCTTGATAGCCGATAACATCGGTTGAACCACCACCAATATCCATTAGGAGGGTTAATTTGTGAGCAGTCGAAACGTTTGTCATACAATCAAAGATTGGAGAACGTGATTCGTTTGTGTACGCTATACGATACCCATCAAATATAGCATCAAACTGATATGGATCATTTGTGCCATAATTATAAATAAACATCTTATATGCATCAGCCCATATCTGGCGATATTCTCCTACTAAGAAATCATCAAATGATAATGGGTATGACCAAATCAAAGCACATTCATCAAGATTATAGCCACAACTTAACAAATGGCTCCTTACAATGAACAATAATTCATACGCAAAGGCCTTAAAGCATTCCTTGTAGAATCCTCCATCCTTTAGCTGAACAGTGCCTTGCTGATCTCTTTCACTGAACCACTTAAATGCACTGCCATCACTTATTCGGTCATAGAAGAAAGGTTGTGCACCTTTTCTTATGCCTCTTTCATAATAAGCAAAAGGAATTGCAGTATTAATTAACGGATTGAGAGTTGTATTGTTAATAACATTAACTCGTGTACAGTTTTGACGCAAGAAGTTGATTACAGTCGGTATAGGGAACTGATACCCTTCATTATCAATTCTTGAAGGAATAAATTCGTTTAATTGCGTTGTTAACCATTCATCAGATGGACTCTCGTCACGATCAGACACTCTTAAGTACAAATCTTCACGGTTCTGAGAAGGCGCATGAGCATCTTCTTGTTCCGTACAACGCTTGTTCATGAAAGTTAACTCATTCCATGCAGGAGTGTTATTCCCAACATGATGAGTATTGATAGGTAAGATTTGCAGAGGAACACCTGGTGCAGAATATGTATATGCCATATAGGTGTTAGATGTGCCCAAGTCTATTGCGACATTTACTCTTCCAGGGATTATATTAGGAGTCTTTAAGCGTGGAACAATAAAAGAGCCAACCTTTTTTCCCGAAGCTAAAGTCAAGACAACCTGTGCATATGCCAATCCACCAGAGACAGACAATTGATGATATTCACAATTGACTGGCATTTCTTCATTTGTAATGTTATTGGTCTTATTACTCTCATGCTCAGTTGACAATGTTCCCTCAATGCGACCATCCTGATTCGTTTTATAAAATTTCAATTCGTATTCGGACTCAAAACTATTATAGAACAGAATCTTATAAATGTTTTCAGCATTAGTTGCTTTTATGAATGGATATATTCCAAATGCAAAAGGACGCATTTGTTCACCTTCAATCACTACACCATTAGGGAAGGAAACGTTTTGTCCAGTAAAATACTCACGCCTAAGAACAGCCTCACCTCCTCCTTGAAGAGGCATCTTTAGTGAAACGGAATACTTTCCATTTTGGAATTTTACTATTGATATTCTCTCAACAAGTTCCTCCAATTTAAAGTAACTCAACGCAAGTTCTTTAATAGGAATAAGACATCTGTTTTTATTCTGATTACCATCTGTCAAGTCTTTATATGGAACGGTTATATAATGTTCATTAACATCATAGGTAAGGATGAATAAACCATCGCTTAATATATCATTAACACCAATCCAAGGACACAATTCTGGCGAGTCAGAAGGGAAACGACGATGTTCTATTGGCAGGGTATTGTAGTCATCTTCTGTGATAGTCAGATCAACAGAATCCTCTAAATACAGGAGATATTTTATATATGAACAATCAAGACCATCAGGACGGATATATAATTCCTTATCCTCAATTTTTTGAAGTGGGTTTCTACCAATATTAAATTTTTGATAGATGGGTTCTGTTATACGCTTTTGGTTCAATGTGTTGATGTGGCTCTCTACACTGAGTTTTACGGCGCCAAACAAACTTTCAAATATATATTGTAATCCCGTGTCACGCAACAGAAGGTACAGAAAGTCCTTAAAATCTTGAGAACGAGTTTCTAGACCTGTCCAATCATCAGGATTTGATGTTAACAACTTATGATGAGTCGTATTGTCTACAACTAACGACAACTCAGAAAGATCACAATCAGCTTTAGCGTAAAAACCAGTAAATGGAGAGGTTGATGCAAAAGTCTTTCCCTTAAATTTCAATACATATAATGAAGTGAAATCAAAGGAATAGTTTAATACTCCATTTCTTTGTGCAATACCTCTTAAAATATTTACATATTCATCACGGAAAAGATCTAAAGTCTCTATGTAACTTTTCAACCTGGTAGGTTGTCCTAGTTGATTATGAAATAAGGCTTGTACATTAGGATCTACGCTATGAGTACTTACTAGATCTAATTTATGAAGAGTAATACCTTTTTCCTGTAAGTTAATCTTGTCTGCATTATATAATAGTTCAAAAATATCCAAACAATGTGACATGGCTCTATTATAGTCAGCAGACAGAGCACGACGTTGCATAAGTCCTCTACTCATAGTTGCTTGACCACAATTTGCTTCCTTAAACGCAAGGTCTGTTATGTGCATTCGTGCATAAGAAGAAGGTATTGAAGTTATTCTACCAACATCGCGACAAACAGACATATGGTTTGGATCATCAAAATATGCAGAAGAGTATGGATTTACATTAGATGCATCGAAATCTGTGGCAGTTTGTGCTGGTACAACTTCTGCTGTTATGCCAAATTTATATTTTTCCATATTTTTACATCTTAACACAATTATTATTAATCACGGAATCAAGAGCCTCGGAAATGATTCCAAGTAATGATCCCAATTTCCTTTCAGGGCTAATGCCATTTAGTCCTCTTGGGTATTTCCTCTGGTATACATCTCTAAGTGCTTGACCTATTTCGGCAGGTAAAGCAAAATCTTCAGGATGTCTATTGAAAATGTTGCCTACCATTCTGGTTTCAACCCTAGCAATTCCTTTTCCTCCAACTTCATTAGAATAGAAAAGTTCTGTAATGTTAGAATCGGTTGCATCAGCAACAGATCTATAGAGCATAAATGGACGTTTTGCCATCGTAGAACCTAAATCATTAAACCACTTTTCCCATTCTTGGAATAAGTTGTTAATACCCCATGAATGAGGGAATAAATTTTCTCTTCCGGGTATAGCTACAGATTCTACAATCATGTTATCAATGCCCAAGCTGGTAACATAATTTTGAGCATTATTAATGGCAAACTTCAAGAATTTGTCATTTTGGAATATTACTTTCATCATTTGGAACTTTATAATTGCCTTTTTTACAGCAGAATTTGAAGCTCCAGAAATGTTTGTTGAAGATATTCCTTCACTTTCGTTAATTCCCCAAATAGGAATTTTATAGGTAACATTACCATGTCCATTTTGCTTGCTAAAATCAGTTATTGACATGGCAGCCAATAATTCGACTAAATGAGTTCTATTATTTTGGCTGTCTCCACCAACGTTGTGATCAAAGACATCCTTTGCATTACCATCGCCTACATAGTATTGATAATCGACCTGATCCTTCATGTACTGGTCGTAATACATCAGTGCAGCACGAGTTTTTGTTTCAAAAGAATCAGAATTTACATCCCAACGTGACACATCAATAATGTTAGCTTGGTCTTCTCCTTGTAATTTAAAATATGGAAGTACAGCGATAGTGCCTATTGTAGGTCTATTTGCAGGTGCAATCGCATGGAACGTATTTGCTACTAATGGAATACCTGCAGCACCAGTTCCTCCAAATAAACTTCCCAATACTATCACTCCGTCATTACTAGACATATTTTGTTTTATCTGAGTGAACTCTGGTTCTTGAAGAGACAAGCTATTTAGTACAATACTACCGATATTAGGATTGCCTACAAATCCAACATTTAGAGGCATATCTAAATCATTTTGTGTAAATAACAAATCTAATTCCTCTTTTACAATTTTGTAATGCGGGTTTGTCTCATCATCCATGCCACCTATCACATTTGCTAAATTCCCAATAGCACCTCCGGCACGATTTAAAACAATAGGTTCCTCAATAACGGCACTAAAGAAAGACCCCCAATCAATTGGTGATTGTGATACCATATCATAAAGATGATGGGCTCCCGTAAGTCCACGTTCATCCGGATTATTACTTGTTGGATTTGATCTGTAAAAACGAATTAAATCCAAACATTGTGTAAGAGCATGTGACTGTTCATCGTTATCAATGATAACAGGATGAATATGTTCTGCACCTACAGGCACGCCAGCGGTCATTAGCATGACAAACGACTTTAAAATTCGTTCGCCACTACCACCAATGGCAATAACATATAAATTTCTCATAACTATTAATTATTTATTTCCAACAATTACCAAGATGAACACCTTGCTTAGTCATGCCCATGAACACTAAAGAGAAGACCTCAAAGAATAAGCTATACCATAAAATGTTCCAAAGAGTGATTTCTAACATTGGTGTTGTCATCACAGCAGATGGTGTAACAACAATTGCCATACATACACAACTGAGTACCACCAATGATATACATCCCATTAAATATATACCTCTATAATTTTGTTTCGTCGCATTCTGTACTTTTTTAGCAAGTTGAAAATAATAAACATATGCAAATATTAGAGCAACAAGAAGAAGTATGTAAAAACAATACTCTTTACCATGCCCTTGCATGTTACCAAACCAGGCTATATTGTTTTCGCCTTTAAGTTTTACAAAATAGTAAAAAACCTCCGATAATTTTTTCCCTCCTGAGAGAGTGAACGAACTTAGTAATAACATATTTATTTTTGAATTCTAAAATTAAATATACCAACAACTTGATTGTAATTTCTACCTTCTGGATAGAACGCAGCATCAATCTTTTCAAATACTTTTGCGACTCCCCATGTTTTACCATTCATGTCAGATTCTTCAATGTCATTAAGAGTCGATGAGTTTTTACCCAATTATTGTTACAAATAACATTTAGTTCTATATCCTGGCATTCTAATTCGTTGAATGGTTTTAGGGTAACATCCATTGAGAAGTTCGGATATTTTATCTCAGAAGAAATAATAACATCTGGTGTGGATACTACAGATAAATTCTTGCAATCACCATTAAAACAATAAACTGGAATCAACAAATCATTACATTTGAAAGTGAAAGTCGATGTCGAACTTTCAAGATCATCAGTTGTCCATATGGAACCTTTATCGTTTGGATTTTCAATATTTCCAATTGTCCACAAACTGGCATATTTATCACCAGCCTTTGCAGAAACATTAAATTCTACAGTTTTGGAACATTTGTCAATATCAAAGGAAGTATAAATATTTTTATAATCCTTTATGCAATTCTTATTTATGAGTTCTTTTAACGTATTGGCACTTCCAATAATGAGAATATAATATGGTCTATTCTCCATTTTCTGACCTTTGTATTTGTTCGGAGATTTTAGATTTTCCGTAAAATTACAATACCAATTTCCATTATAGTCACTTAAGTATTGAGCTATCATTACATCTAATCCAGAATCCTTAATAGATTTCATCTCGCTATGAATAGCCGCTCCTAGTCCGTCTATCTGAGTTAGATTATACAAAGTGTCTTTACTTTCTCTAATTTTTGATGCTCCCCATGACATTACCATATCAGAAACAATAATGGAAAGAGACTTATTGTTAGCCTTCAATCGAGCTTCGTGAAGCATGTCTTGTATAGACGTTGTTTCGGCATTGAAGATGGCTTTATTTTGCATGGCAAGTCTTAAAGGATCTTTTCCATATTGTTTGTCACCACATTTTGATTCCGAAGTTACCTTATAAGCGCTTTCTAAGTTATCTAACATAGAAGAAACGGTGCTTATAAACGTGTTCTTACCGCTTTCAATACCTGCGAAATCAATGTAGCCACGCATACTTCCTGAGAAGTCTACGTACATGTTGATCGCCTTAACACTGTCTGCTTTGAGGGATTCTGGTGATTGAACCATTGCCTCGAATTTGTTGCCAGTTTTGGGATCACAGCCGATAAGTAGCCATAGAATGATAGCTACTGCACCCAGCAACAAAGGAATTCCAAAAATAGTTTTCTTGTCCATTTTATTTATTTTTTAATTGTTACGTTTATACGTGTTTGAGGTTTTGATTCGTCTGATTGATATACGATACAATTCTGTATTTCCAATATCTGTCCTGGTTTTCCAATTTCAACATCTACTAGAGTAGGTTTTAAATCAATATTGACTCCTGCCATATCTCCTACCTTAACGAACAAAACATTTATTTTGAGTTTTTAGCTAATTCCAATAATTCATTTCTGTATTGTTCAAAACCACTGACTCTAGATTGTAGCTCAGGAAGTAACAACTTTAAACCACATATGGTTTCATTTAAGACCATAATGGAGTTTATGTATTTTTCAAGATATTGGTTGAAAAAATACCTTCTCATTATTGAATCAATATCTTTATTGTCTTCCCTGAATTTTGCCAAAAATGAATCCTTCAATATGAATTTTGCTTTCGATGCCAGATTTACATCAGTATAGAAATTTGCCATATTAATTCCATCAATCATTTTACCATATTTGGACAAAGCCTTCATGATGAAATATGGATCGTCAACATTACTATCCAGCAAAGAATAGGCAGACGTCTGAATCTTTCCTCCTAATTCCATTATTTTGCGAATTTGTTTACTATATTGTTCTGCAAATGGAACTCTTTCAAGAGAATTCGTATATTCTTCTTGTGCAATTTTTAATTGTTTTACTTCGTTAACTCTTTTATCACGGTCTGCCTTCGTTTCAAGAAGCTCTTTTTGAGACTTTTCATAAGACAGACTTTTTTCTTTAAGGTTTTTTTCTGCCTTTCTTTTGCTTCCTTTAACTCCTTCTCAGTTTTCTCGTGTAAAACCTTTTCTTTCCTTACAGCATCTTCTACAGCCTGTTTCTTTGTGGTTACAGCTTTCTCGGCTTTTTTCTCAGCATCTTTTTTTTCTTTTTGAAGACGTAAAGTTTCAGCTTTATGAACATCCTTTTCTTTACGTATTGCCTCGTTCACAGCATCCTCTTTTGTCTTTTCTGCTTCCTTTGCTTTAGTCTCTGCTTCTTCGACTTTTTTTTCTAAGTCAGCGATATGTGTTTTGAATTCTTCTGTAGCTTCATTTTTCGCTTGCTCCTTTGCTTTTACTAAAGCTTCATTATATGAATTTTGTAATTCAGTATAGTTACTTGATAATTCTTCGAATTTTGTTTGCCATGTTTGATTAGCCAATGTTTGTCCCTGGTCTTTTGCAGTGCGAATCTTTTCATCAATTAAATCGCCTATTGTAGCAAGACTACCTCGAACCTTATTTATTGTTTCTTTGGTTATACCTTCCTTGTTGCCATCCTTATTTTCGTCTTTAATTTCAAGTGGTTCAATTATAGATAGTGGTTGCATATACCATTCTGTATCACATATTATATCTTTTTCAGATGGCACCTCTGATTCAGAAGAAGTTAGAATATCTTCGTTTGAAGGCTGTACTGATGAATCAGCCTTCAAAATTGCTTCGTTTTCTTCAATAAATTCACGAATTTTTTTACATTTTTCCATCCAACCTTTTTTATTGACAGCCTCAATTATTTCTAAACTTGATAATATACCACTTATACTTCTTCTGTCTTCAAATAATTTCTTTTTGTCTAATTCATTTACTTTCTTAGGTAGTAACTTCAACAGATTGTCTATTAGGCCTTCAAGTTGGTTAAACAATTCCGTTTTTTTCTCCTGTATGCAATTATCAATACCTTGTGGGGGAATCGTTGAGTCAGGAGTCTTCTCCTTATTCTCTTTCTTAAATGCAAAAATAATTCTCTGTCTAAACATTATGCCAATAATAAAGAGTAATAATATTGGTACAACGATTATGAGATACACCCAATAATTGGAGTCAATTGATATGGTGTCATCACAGACTAATATATACTTTTTCTTATTTAAATTTATGCATAATGTATCATTTGCGTGTAAAACACTATCAGAGCCCATGTTTATTTTGACAAAATAACAACATGAATCATCCACATTAATAAGTAGTGAATCCGCTAATGGTTTACCATTCTTTATTAACGTAATACCAGTGTCCCATTTCCCAAGAATCATAGAATCGGATAATGTTATATGCATGGTATCTTTCAATTGTACACAACTATCCCCGACATACAAGTTCTTTTCTTTGGGGTAGAGATCTGTTGCGCTATCTCCCTTTTGTCTCACTTTTAAATTCCACGTTTTTTTATTATGTGAAATCTGATAATTATGACCATTTTCAAAACTAAAGATAGTCTTGACTTTATCTCCGTGTTGCTTAATGTCTGTCTTATTTTTGGTTCTCTCAGTAAATAATGGAGCATCTGACATGCTTAAATCATTAACTACAACATTGTCTGATTTACCTGCATTTAATATTATTTGGGTAAATTCGATATTGGTATTACAAAGAACTATAAAGTTGTTACTTTCATTTTTCACAACTTTCACTCCTTTTATACTAACCCCTCCATTACTAAGGTCAAGTACTTGCTGGTTCTGTCCATACACAAAACCAACAAAACAAAATAATATTGATATTATATATAATCTTTTCATAAATGTATGATTAAAAACGTTTCTTTCCGCCTATTTTTTTAGTTGCTGTGGAAGTTATATCCTCTATCGATTTTGTAGAATGTTGTTCTATGCTTGAAACAATTGAACTAATATAGTTTAACGAATCTTTTGTTTCGTCCTCAGTACAAGGCATAGCAGAGAAGGCATAAGCATCACTATTTTCCGTTTTTATATCAGCATCATTAATTGTTCCAACTCCAGTTAAAGCCTTTTCACCTGCCAAATTTACCTTATAGTTAAAATTGTTTTTATCATCAACACTTACTACTACTCCTTTTATCTCACTATGTATTTCTTCACTCGTCAAATGGACTAATTGATTTACAAGGTGCTTCACCTTGTCGTTTTCAGACTTGTTTGCGCTATTAAGCCCATTCATTACCTCTTCATGTTTTGACGTAAGCATTTGTAAAATCCTTACATTTGGCAAGTTTGGAGTTAGAACCTTCTTGTTAGGGTCACTTGTTAAATTTCCTGAGCTATCTAATTCAGTACCTCTAACTATCAATGGAATGAAAGTGCTTTTGCCATTCTTCAAATCAACATATCCAAATGTAGATGTAACAATGTTATGATTTAGCTTGATCATGTTGCTAAACATTGCATACCAACATGCGCCAGTAGCAACGGCTGTCTTAACAACCTCATCAGCACTTTTTCCTGTATCCGATTTTTCTAAACCATCCCAAATAGAACACTCTATGCCATATTTGTTTTTAATTGATTCAATTACTGTTTGCCTTATTCCCGGATATAAAGAAGTTCTTCCACTGAACACAAGTTCAATACTATTAGCACTAATAGTGGATACTAATTCTGTAATCGCATTTTCAACAGAACTGAACACATATTTTTTCATGTTTGTTCTTTGAATCCATTCATTGCGTAAATATAATGAAGAATCTTCATCAACCTCAGATGGTAATACGATGTCAAGATTGGGTAAGCCGTTGTCAGATGCAATATCCATCCATAATCTATCAATATCTTCATCAGATAATTCTTTGCAAGAGGTCAATCTTCCCATCCAATCAAGTTTAAGTTTTTGAACATATTTCAGGAGACCTGTTCTATGCTTTTTTATATGTTCTTCTGGATCAATGTTGCTCTCCTTTAGATAATTAACGACGGCAGGTGTTCCATACAAAATTCTAATCCATGAATAGTCTATATCATCACCTCCTACATTATAACCAACCCTGGCTTTGGTCGATAATTCTATTTCACGGATATATTTATTATTCTCATTCTGCGCAGTTATAACATTTATAGAAAAAGCGGTAGTATTGATGGTTGCTCCACCCATATCAAAAACCACGAAATATTTTCCGTTTTCTTCGTATGAGTGTGGATTGTTTGTTATGCTGTCCCAACTATTGCGAAGATAACACATCATCACACCCTCAGCCTCATACAAATAGTGAACCTCTTTGAAAAGACCTGTTCGTTTAATACTATCTACCATATCCTGAGCCTTAACTATTGTATAGTTGTTCGGAACAGCAACAATAGCTCTTGATGGGGCAAACTTATCTTTGTTGATAAACAATTCACGCTCTTTGTCGGACACTTCCTGATTTGTTCTGATATATTCTTCAAAGTGATTACAAAGACCTTTAACAAGAAGAAGAGCTAAATCTCTACCAGACAATTTGCATACTTCTTCTCTTTTATCGTTCACTAAAACATGCATATCATTATAACCTAACAGTTTCTTTATACTTTGAAAACTATTACGTCCTTCATGTACTTTTGCTAAATTTCCGAAATAGAAATCTCCCTGATCTCCATATTCTGTAGCTTCTTCAAGCTCGGACATTGTGACCTTCCCCCTCTTCGTAATAATTGAAGATGAATCAGGGATCTTTATCTTAGATGGGAAAATTGAAACTTGCGTTTCTTTCCCACTAGAGTCTTTTTCTGTATTATAAGCAATTTTTATATTTGTTTTATCAGTTGGATTGCCTCCAATTCCGTAGGCAACACATGCTCCACTTGTTCCAGGATCGAATGCCATCCACAATGCGGCATTTGTTATTTCTGGGCGAACAATGAAACTGTAATAAGCAAAATCATCTATATGTGATATGATTTCGTTTCCGTTATACAAGTATGCCTTAACAGATACTTTCATTTTAAGAATGTTATGTCTTCCTTCCAAATCAAGTGTATGTCCATCTACCTGATAAGCCAAAGCATTTATCTCAAAGGTGCCATCAGAATTTAAAGGAACCTCATACCATTTTGACTTAACCTTTTTTTCACCAGTATTTTCTTGTCCTTCAGGTCTAAAGCTGAAGTCTTCGTTATTATCTACGTCTTCTATCTTATATTCAACTTTAAGCTGATAGGGCCTAGCAAAAGATATTTTTTGCATATCAACAGAGCCAGTAATATTGATTAAACGTTGGTTCTCCCCCTTTCTCATATACCAACAATCTTGATCAACGACATGGTAATCTTTAAGTTCCATAAATCTGGAATTAGATATGTGCCATATCTTTACACTGATTCCACGTAGCACAGATTGGCCACGTTTGTTGTAAATTATCCATGCGAGGATAACAGAGACAATTAACGCAATAAAGATGAATAATAATGCCATTTTTTTAAATTTTGTAAATTCTGGATAAAACAAATTCTCTGAAAGAACCACATTTCTGTTGGCAACGAAAACCATAGGCATTATGGTTTGCTCCCCATTTTTGACAGTTGTAAAAAATAAGTATTTAAATTCTAAAGTATCATCAATAGCACAAGCTCCCAAATCCACAATCCGTTCTCCAAAGTCATATGACTGAGTATTCAAATTTCGCTGATAATTACCATTATTAAGATTTCCTTCAGATATGTTGCACCCATAAATTTCCTGTGAAATTTTAGGCTTAAATACCTTTAATTTTACACTATCAATAACTAAATCATTGCCATGGTTAAAGGCAATGTTTGTTACACCCATTTTAAAGTCGGAAGATTCAAAATTAGTTTGTTTTAAATCGATGTTTGAAGTTATATATGCAGAAACTCCCTGAAGAGATTTTAATCCTAACTTATAAGCCAACGCTGTTGGTTGGGCATTCTTTCTTTGGTTTGAACTAGGAAATTCTTTCCTAAATAAAGGTATCTGGTAAAATGGATCTGCAAGTGCGTTGAATTTCCATTCAAAATACTTTAAACTAATTTTATTACCTTGATTCTGCTCCCCAAGCATTTGAATCAGAGTATTCCTATCTTGACTTGTTCCAATATCGTCCAAACCGCTTTGAAAATTACTTGCTATAATAATTATATATTCAGATGCGGGAGTCGAGAAACTAAAGTGTACATTTTCTAAAATTGCAGGAAATACATACTTTGAAAATGTAACCGCTCCAACTTTTCCACTCGAAAGCATCTTAAAATGATTGCTCTCAACTGCAAAAAGAGGGCGTAAATTATTGTTGATAAAAACTTCGACAGGAAGTCCCTTTTCTCTCTCATGACTATAATGCGTTTGATTCCATATCAAGTTATTAACAAATACATTGTACGCCTTCTCTTTATTTCCAGAGGATGCAATACGATGAATTTCACCATATTTCCCTCCCATGTGTCCATCACCAGACAAGGCGAAAGTATATAATGATATTTCATCCGTTTTTTCGTCAAACACAAAAGACTGGTCACCGACACCCTTCAAGTTGTTTTTAATAAAGGTGAACACTTTAAAGAAGGAAGTTTTATCATCTATCTGTAAATCTTTCGTTTGGTCTACCAATATAATATAATGTCTAGGGTAATATTCAACGGCGGAAACACTTCCGTTGAACAAATATGATATTACCGTAGACAAAACAAACAATTTTATTTTCATATTTTTCGATATTGGCTCTTATTTTAATTCTTTATGGGTATTATTCCTTAATGTACCCCCAACCTTAATCAATAGATTGTAAAAACGCACTCGGAACGTAAGCTGAAGCTATAGTCAGTAGTCCATCAATAATGACAGCCACACGCTGTTGTCCCTGATAACGTGCGACCTTTCCTATCACCCCCTTGAATACACCATCTATGATACGCACCGTCTGGCCTTTCTTGAATTTGTGAATATCTGATGGTACGAGGATAATGTCTTCAGCTTCGGAAGCACAGATGATTTTGAGGCTCTCAATCTGACAATCAGGGACTATTAGGGGCTCTTTAACAATTCGTGCTCCTTCGTGGAAATGGCGATAATAAAAACGAAGGTAGGGGAGGTTTACGTTGTCGTAAACGAATGACTTCATCTCTTCTTCCGTTCCGCGTGCAAAGAATATATTTGGAAGACGAGATTCTTCTACGGATTTTCGTTTGCCGTCAACTTCTTTGACGGTCTTGATTGTTGGATAGTATGCCTCTACATGCTTTCCAATCAAATAATCGTATGCTCTCTTTTCGCGACCGTATGTAACACGGAGAGCATACCAATGGGGAACATCTTTCGGTTTTCGCTTGATGGTTTTATTGGGTGATACATTGACTCTATCACTCGCAACTTCCTCAGTTCCCGACAGCGCATTTCTAGTGGACACCCCTGTTTGTGAATTCACAGCCAAAACCGGCTTTTGAACTTCGGGGAGGGCATCGGAGGCAAGCCCGGTGCTGGGAGGTCTTTCACCGCCTCCATGGGTGTCTATATCACCAGATGTATGCGCCATTCACATTCATATCGATGACTAAAACTTCATTCTAGACAGAAATCAGTTAAAGGACATAAAAAAGCGTGGAACGTCCTCGTTGTCCATTCCACGTACCAAGGCTCTTGCATTGCCAAATCCAGTTGAACAGACAACGTCAGAGCCCACGCCGATATGAATAATCGCCTACCGTTAAGAGACCTATATAAACAATTATTGCGCCCTAAAAGGTACAATCCGTGCTTACAAGGTCTCCACGGGTCGGATACATCACACCCGGGACATCTACCGTTGCTACGTTCAAGACTGGATTTTGAATTTGCAAGATTCGGTACGTCTCAAACACAGCGTCAAATAAACGCCTTCAATATGTCATGGACTATTTTTCCCACCCAATGCCCGCTTCGTATTGCTTTGTCATGTTATAACTCCGCCACACTCAGCCCGGCGTAGGCCGCCTTACCCTTATGTCATGAAAGAACTCGTCTGACTACGACAAAACGGATTTAAGGCAATGTAGTCCAACCGCAAAGATACGAAGAATATTTCACATAAATGAAAACAATTGTAAATAAAAGTCCGTAGAAATTCAACTTTACACTATTTTACCGTAAAAAGAAGTATTTTCAGAAGCTGTTTTGATTCATTTCAAAACAGCTTCTGAAACTCATCCAAAACTCAGGTAGGTAATATAAAAAGAAATAGGGTGCAACTCATTGAGCTACACCCTACATTTCTATTTTTAGTTATCGTTGTTTACCGAACCTTATTTCACCTCCTCAAAATCAGCGTCTTGCACATCATCTGCACCGCTGTTCTGCTGAGTTCCGGCCTGCTGTCCTCCTTGGAAACCGGCATCAGCACCCGGCTGTGCTCCGGCACCCTGATACATCTGAGCAGAAGCAGCCTGCATGGCATTGTTAAGCTCTGCCATTGCAGCATCAATAGAAGACACATCGCCACTCTTGTGTGCATCCTTCAGCTTCTGAAGAGCACCCTCTACCGCAGGTTTCTTGTCAGCTGGAATCTTGTCGCCATTCTCCTTCAAGAAGTTCTCTGTCTGGAAAATCATAGAGTCTGCCTGATTCATCTTGTCAATGCGCTCACGCTCCTTCTTGTCGGCATCAGCATTTGCCTCCGCTTCAGCCTTCATGCGCTCAATCTCCTCCTTGCTCAAACCGGAAGAAGCCTCGATGCGGATAGCCTGCTCCTTGCCTGTAGCCTTATCCTTGGCTGAAACCTTGAGAATACCGTTGGCATCAATATCAAACGACACTTCAATCTGAGGAACACCACGACGTGCCGGTGCGATACCTGTCAAGTTGAAATTACCGATTGACTTATTCTGAGATGCCATAGGACGCTCTCCCTGAAGGACATGAATAGTCACTTCTGTCTGATTGTCCGCAGCTGTAGAGAATGTCTCTGTCTTCTTGCAAGGAATAGTAGTATTGGCATCAATCATCTTGGTCATCACACCACCCAAAGTCTCAATACCCATTGACAACGGTGTCACATCCAAAAGCACGATATCACCTACTCCTTCTTCCTTGTTAAGGATTGCTCCCTGAATAGCTGCACCTACGGCTACCACTTCATCCGGATTTACACCCTTTGAAGGAACCTTGCCGAAGTAGTCCTGAACAAGCTGCTGTACAGCCGGAATACGGCTTGAACCACCAACCAAGATAACTTCGTCTATATCTGATGTAGATATTCCTGCATCAAGCACTGCATTCTTGCATGGTTCAAGACATGCCTGTATCAATCCGTGTGCAAGACTCTCGAATTTAGCTTTTGTCAGTGTCTTCACGAGGTGTTTAGGCACACCACCGGCAGCTGTGATATAAGGCAAGTTTATTTCTGTCGAAGTTGATGAAGAAAGTTCTATCTTAGCCTTCTCGGCAGCCTCCTTCAAACGCTGCATAGCCATCGGATCGCCTGTCAAATCTGCACCTTCGTCGTTCTTAAACTCCTGAACAAGCCAATCTATAATTACCTGGTCGAAATCATCACCACCAAGGTGAGTGTTACCATTAGTAGAGAGCACCTCGAATACACCGCCACCGAACTCAAGAATTGAAATATCGAATGTACCACCACCAAGGTCGAACACTGCAATCTTCATGTCCTTGTTTGCCTTGTCAATACCGTATGCAAGAGCTGCGGCAGTCGGTTCGTTTACGATACGCTTCACTTCAAGACCCGCAATCTGTCCGGCTTCTTTTGTAGCCTGACGCTGAGAGTCAGAGAAATATGCAGGCACTGTGATTACAGCCTCAGTCACTTCCTGTCCGAGATAATCCTCTGCTGTCTTCTTCATTTTCTGAAGAATCATCGCACTGATTTCCTGCGGAGTGTAAAGACGACCGTCAATATCCACACGCGGAGTGTTGTTGTCACCACGGACTACAGAATAAGGTACACGAGCCACTTCCTGCTGAACCTGATCGTAAGTTTCTCCCATAAAACGCTTGATAGAGAATACAGTACGCTTTGGGTTGGTGATAGCCTGACGCTTTGCAGGATCTCCTACCTTGCGTTCACCTCCATCCACAAAACCTACCACAGAAGGAGTTGTGCGCTTACCTTCACTATTTGTAATTACAACCGGTTCATTGCCTTCAAAAACGGAAACACAAGAGTTTGTCGTTCCCAAGTCGATTCCAATAATCTTTCCCATAATCTTATTTTATTTTTTTATTTTCGTTAATAATATAATAATTAAAAATGACATGAAAATGTTCACATTCGCATATACTAAAGATATAGTGCTACGACATATCCGTGTCACACACTACCAATATAGGCAAAGAGTGTGCCACATCTGCATGAATAGTTCCAAGTCTGACATTAAAGACATTTTGTCAGTCTTTATCTTTTTATTTCATGTCACAGCACTGCCAAAAGAGCATTTCCAGATTGAAGAAAGTATTTACCGTTCTAACATAAAGAAGACTCATCCGGCCCAACTTCCCCGAACAAAAAAAAGAAATCCGGAAGCCTGATGAAAGCTTCCGGACTCCTGTCCTGTCTTGATGCAGTCTCCTGCACCGTTTCCTATATATTATATAGGTAACAAATTACCATATTGTCACACGGTTCTCCTTCGGAATATAAAGCGGAGAATCCTTCGTGATACCGAAAGCTTCATACCACGCATCAATATGAGGCAGCGCACCGTTCACGCGCCACTCGCCCAAAGAGTGAGGGTCGCTCTTGGTAAGTTTTCTGACAGCCTCTTCCGTGATGTTCTGCGCCCATACGCTTGCGTATGCAATGAAGAAACGCTGATCCGGAGTAAGTCCGTCAATGGTAGGGAGCGGATTGTCCTTTGTTGCATTCTTGAAGGCAGTGTATGCCACCATCAAGCCTCCGTGGTCGGCAAGATTCTCTCCCAATGTGAGCTGTCCGTTTGCGTTAAGACCCGGCAGCACCTCTATCTTATCAAAGAAATCGGACATCACCTTTGCACGTGTATTGAACTTGTCGCCGTCGCCTTCAGCCCACCAGTCGTTAAAGTTACCGTCCTTGTCGAACTGACGTCCTTGGTCGTCAAATCCGTGTGTCATTTCATGACCGATTACCACACCTATCGCTCCGTAATTGAAAGCATCGTCTGCGCTCATGTCGAAGAACGGATACTGCAAGATGCCGGCAGGGAAACAAATCTCGTTTGTAGTAGGGTTATAGTAAGCGTTCACTGTCTGAGGAGTCATGAACCATTCTTCCATATCCACAGGCTTCTTGTACTTACGCTCCACTTCCTGCTTGTTCGCCCACACATTCACATTCTGCATAGTCTCATAAAGTGTCTTCGACGGATCAATGTCGAGCGAACTGTAATCGCGCCACTTGTCCGGATAACCAATCTTCACGTAGAACGCAGCAAGCTTCTCCTTCGCACGCATCTTGGTGCTGTCGCTCATCCATTCCTGAGCATCAATACGCTCAGCAAGAGCCGTCTGCAAGTTCTTGACAAGCTGCTCCATGCGTGCCTTGTTCTCTGCCGGGAAGTATTTCTGCACATACATTTCTCCGACAGCCTCACCGAGCACTCCGTTCACAGCACTTACAGAACGCTTCCAACGAGCCTGAGGCTCCTGCTGTCCTGACATCGTGCGGCTGTAGAAATCGAAGTTCTGAAGATAAATTTCATCGCCAAGCATTCCTGCACTTGCATCGAGCAGATTCCACTGCAACCAGTCCTTCAACTGTTCAACCGGTGTATCATTGAGTATCGCAACAGCTTCTTTGAGTGCCTCCGGCTGAGCCACATTAAGTTCGTCCAAGCCCTCAATGAAGTTTATGCTCCAATATTTGTCCCAGTCAAAACCGGCATATTCATTCTTAAAGTCCGAATATGACATTTTATGATAGTTCGCAGCCGGGTCGCGAAGCTCCACATTGCTCTTTGAAGCCTTCGCCATGCGTGTCTCCAAGTCCATCACCGACTGCATCTTGCGAGTGGCAGTTTCCTCATCGTCACCCACAAGCATGAACATCTTCACGATATGCTTCTTGAACGCTTCACGAATCTTCACTGTAGCCTCATCGTCATTGAGGTAATAGTCTTTCTGACCAAGCGAAAGACCGCCCTGAACAACTTCAAGGATATTCTTCTTGCTGTCCATCATGTCGGCACCTATATAGGCTCCGAATATCTGTCCGCTTCCTTTCAGCCCGTATTCAGCCATCAGCGGCATAATGTCCTCACGCACTTCAATATTGGCGATGCGCTCCAAATCAGCCACAATAGGCTTATATCCATCCTTGTTCTGGCGCACAGAGTCCATCATCATCGAATAGACATCACCAATCTTCTGAGCCACACTTCCCCGTTCATGTTCCGTACTCGACAATTCGTCGATAAGTGCCTTGATTTGTTCTCTGTTATTCTCGCTCACCACGTCAAAACTGCCATAGCGTGCATACTCAGGCTTCAGGGGATTGTTCTTTATCCAACCACCGCAAGCATACTGATAGAAATCTGTTCCCGGAGCCACACTCTTGTCCATGTTCTCCGGCTTAATGCCCATACCGCTGTCCGACGAAGAACAGGCAGCTCCTGTTATTGCCATAGCAAAAATCGGAAATAAATGTTTTAGTTTCATTTGAATTTTATTAATTACCTGACTGTTACAGTCTATATAGTTTTTCAGCGCAAAGTTAATCATTTATTCGTATTCACAAATCATACATTTATATTTTTCATTAACAAGGAAGCAATGTGTTGCTTTTAATGTTCCTATTACACCTCTTTTATTTGGAAGCCATCAGGTGATTCAGTGACGAAAGTGTCTTCTGAATGTATTTTCTAAAAACATTGAAAATCCCCATAAAAGCAGCAAAAACATGACATATATCAATTCGCCTGTTTTGACAAAATGATATTTTCGCCCAAAACAAAAATTTAACATTTGAAGTCGTTTTTTGCCGATGGCGAAGTGAGGGAATTTTTAGTTCAGAGATAACTATTTGATAATCAGCAGAATATAATTTTACAAAAATCGCTCAAAAAAACGCGCCGGACGCAATTTTTTGAAAGTTTTGAATGTTTTAGCAATGC
>JAJPZU010000191.1 GCA_021204165.1 Prevotellaceae bacterium | reverse complement strand
TATTGCGACTTCGTCGCTTTCTTCCGCAAACTTAGTGTTAGGGGAGGTGGCGCGTTAGCGACGGAGGAGTCTGTGGATACACCCACTAAAGTTACATGAGAAGTCAGTGAACACCCCGCTAAAAACTGTAGGAGGAGTCAGTGAACACACCCACCAAAGTTGCACGAGGAGTCTGCCGAGAACATCCCGCTAAATCTACATGAGAAGTTTGTTGACCAATAGTTTATATAAAAGATAAAAATCTTATTGAACATCAGACGGTTGATTATGAATTAAACTGTTTCTGTTGGGATGTTGCTATAAAATGCCGAAGGATAATTCCTTGTTCGTTGATTCAGCTTCCTCCCTGACATTGATTTTGTTTAGAGTTTCTTTTGAAGAAATATTTATACTTTTTATCTGAAATAAGAGATTTTTTGTGTAGGTTTGCATAATAAACAGAAGCATTGCTCGACTTTCGGTTGTTCTGAATCATGTCTGCAAAGTTCCGGGGTAATCAGACCGGAAGATTTGTGGCAGGGACATGGTTGGGGTGTTGTAATCTTCTACGCGGATGCACTCAAAACAAAAGTCGAATTGCAGATTATTGAATAATCATTTTAATATCAAGCAGAAGTTATGGCAATAGTAAAACCGTTTAGAGGCATAAGACCTCCGAAAGAACTTGTGGAAGAAGTTGAAAGCCGTCCGTATGATGTGCTTGATTCAGAGGAGGCACGTGCAGAGGCCGGAGACAATGAGAAGAGTCTTTATCATATCATCAAGCCGGAGATTGATTTTCCTGTCGGTACGAGCGAATATGACCCGCGTGTTTATGAGCGCGCCGCCGAGAATTTCAGGAAGTTTATGAAGAATGGCTGGCTGGTTCAAGATGACAAGGAACTCTATTATGTGTATGCACAGACGATGAACGGGAAGACCCAGTATGGACTTGTGGTCGGGGCGTATGTAGAGGACTATATGAACGGTGTCATCAAGAGGCACGAACTGACGCGCAGCGACAAGGAGGAAGACCGCATGAAGCATGTGAGGGTCAATGATGCCAATATTGAACCGGTGTTTTTTGCTTATCCTGATGATGCGGTCATAGATGCACTCGTTGCACGTTATGCAGCGTCAGAACCTGAATATGATTTTATTGCTCCTATAGACGGATTCCGCCATCGGTTGTGGATTGTCAGTGAGGATGCCGACATACGGATCATCACAGAACAGTTTGCGAAGATGCCGCACATGTATATTGCCGACGGACACCACCGTTCTGCTGCCGCCGCACTGGTGGGAGCGGAGAAAGCAGCGCAGAATCCGGAGCATCGTGGCGATGAAGAATACAATTATTTTATGGCTGTGTGCTTCCCTGCAAGCCAGTTGACGGTTCTTGACTATAACCGTGTGGTAAAAGACTTGAACGGCATGTCTGCTACAGAGTTCATTGAGGCACTCCAAAAGAATTTCCGTGTGGAACTCAAAGGGCAGGAAGAATATCGTCCGGCAGAGCTTCATGAGTTCTCGCTGTATCTTGAAGGGCAGTGGTATTCGCTGAAGGCAAAGGAAGGGACATACGATGATAACGACCCGATAGGGGTTCTTGACGTGTCCATATCTTCACGGCTTATTCTGGATGAACTTCTTGGCATAAAGGATTTAAGACGAGACAAGCGTATAGACTTTGTAGGCGGCTTGCGCGGGCTTGGCGAATTGAAGAGACGTGTAGATAGCGGAGAAATGAAGATGGCTCTCGCGCTTTATCCTGTCAGCATGAAACAGATAATGGACATAGCTGATAGCGGAAACATCATGCCTCCAAAGGCCACATGGTTTGAACCGAAGTTGCGTTCCGGACTTGTGATTCACAAACTTAGTTGATGGACAGTTACTTGACGATAGAAGGACTTTCGGAGGGTATCTACACGGAGAAGCGGAGCAAGTTTCTTGCTTTCGCCCTTCATGTCGAGACTGTGGACGAAGTGAAAGCATACGTGGCAGAGTATCAGAAGAAGTACTATGATGCTCGCCACGTGTGCTATGCTTATATGCTTGGTGCCGACCGTCTGGATTTCCGTGCCAATGACAACGGTGAACCTTCCGGTACGGCGGGGAAACCAATTCTCGGTCAGATAAATTCAAACAATCTGACAAACATCTTGATAGTGGTGGTGCGCTATTTTGGCGGAATCAAATTGGGCACGAGCGGTCTCATCGTGGCTTATCGTATAGCGGCTTCCGAGGCTATAGCTGCTGCCACTGTTGTAGAGAAGACTGTGGATGAGGACATTACTTTTTTCTTTGAATATCCTTTCATGAATGATGTCATGCGCATTGTGAAAGAAGAAAATCCGAAAATTGTGGAGCAAGGATATGATACAGATTGCTCCATGACCTTGCGCATACGTCGCGGAAACATGCCCCGGCTGCGCGAGAGACTGGAAAAGGTGGAGACGCTGAGGGTGCAGTGAGGATGGCTGACTCGGATTTTTTTCATTGGGAATATGTCATAAAGAGATAATAAAATGATGAAGATACATCAAATTCAATTTAGTCCGACGGGAGGTACGAAGAATGTGGCCGACTGTCTTTGTGAGGGATTCGGTAGAGAAATCGTTTGTACAGACCTGTGTCTGAAGGATAGTCAGATAGAGATTCCGGACATATCGACAGATGATTTGGTTGTCATAGCCATGCCCGTATTTGCCGGGCGTGTGCCGGCTTTGGCTGTGAAAAGATTAGGTCGCATCAAGAGCAATTATGCTCGATGTGTTATAGTGGTCGTTTATGGTAACAGAGCTTACGATGATGCTTTGCTTGAAATGCAAGATGTGGCAACAGATATGGGATTTCGTGTGGTTGCAGCTATAGGTGCAGTGGCAGAACACAGTATTGCCCGGGTGTATGCTGCTGGACGGCCTGATGCGCAAGACCGTTTGGACTTGATGAGTTATGCTGCCCTCATCATGAAAAAGATAGAAACCGATTACGACTATCTTCCACTGGTATTGCCGGGCAAACATCCTTATAAGTCTTGCAGTGTCGGACCTTTCCCCGAAGCGAATGAACTTTGTAATGGTTGTGGGGTCTGTAGAGCGTCATGTCCTGTAGATGCCATACCGATGGATAATCTAAGAGTTGTCAATAAGGATGTCTGTATATCCTGTATGCGTTGCATTGCTGCCTGTCCTATGAAGTCCAGAGGAATAGGGCTATTGGAGACGATGATAGCAGAGAAGCTGCGTCCGCTTTGTTCTACAAGAAAAGACAACGAGTTGTTTATATAAGCATGAAGAAAGTTTTGTTTATCGTTGGCTCCCTGCGCAAGGAATCGTTCAACAAGAAACTTGCGGAAACAACGGAGCGGTTGCTTTTGGGGCGTGTCATGGTAGAATATCTCGATTATTCGGATGTGCCGCTGATGAATCAGGACATTGAGTTTCCTGCACCGGATTCTGTTGCAAGGGCGCGGGAGAAAGTGGCGGAAGCAGATGCTCTTTGGATATTCTCTCCTGAGTATAATAGCAGCTATCCCGGTCATTTGAAGAATCTTATTGACTGGCTTTCTCGTCCGCTTCGGTCTGAAGGGGATCAGACACCGCTTGCCATCAACGGAAAAAAGATTGCTTTGAGTGGTGCGGGAGGTACTTCGGGAACTGCCAAGTGTCGGGAGAAACTGACCGAACTGCTTACATTACCTTTTATCCGTGCTGATGTTATGGCAGAACCTCAGACAGGTGTCCAGCTGAATATGGAGGCATGGACAGAAGGGCGAATGGTGTTGACCGAAGCACAAATGTCATACTTGAAATTACAAGTGGATGCTTTCCTTGATTATATAGGATAAGGTTTTATTGGCAATAGAAAGAGGTGTGGATATGTCATCCAAGTAGTTATCAGCACATAATAAGTCAAAGATTTAGCCTTATTCAAAAGAATTGATTTTGGAAAGGACATTCTCATGGATGTATTACAGTAGAAGACTCTGCTGAAGCTATGAACTAATATTAGATTTGGTAAAGGCAATAGCCAAATTGATTATTATTGAGGAATTTCTATTAGACTCTTAAAAGAAATAACAAAATCTTTATCTGGTTGATGATGATTTTCGTTGTTTATATCTATATTTGCAAATGAATAAAAAATGAAATAGAATGAAGTAGAAAAAATATAAAGTTTAACACAGATATATTAATAAAAGAAGTGTTTGCTTCTTACTTCAGTGCCTTCTGAAAATCGCCAATTTGAAGGGTCGCACGCAAGTAAGCAAGTGAATGCTTACACCGTTGGTGTAGGCTTCCTTGTGCGTGCGATAAGGTGTTTGGCGATACCTCAGAAGGCGGCAGGAATAGAGCCTACACCTTCTTTTTGCCAATATGTCGCAAAAAGAAATTCTAATATGGAAGAAAAATTGAAATCTCGTTTCTTGGGGTTGTATTGTATGATTCTTGCCGATGGTGTTGTGGATAGTCGCGAACTTGAAACCATCTATCGCATTGGCAGAGAAAACTATGGATTTTCGGAAGAGGAGATTATGTCCACCGTGCGTGACTCTGGAACATCGTTTGTCATGCCGGAAGCATTACGGGAGAAAATAGAATTACTTTATCAGATGGGAGAAGTTGCATGGGCTGATGGAGAAATTGAAGAGTCTGAAAGAATTTTGATGTGTAAATATGCGTCGCGTATGGGATTTGCCGATGAGAATCTGAATGGAATTGTCGATTATATTCTTGAAAAGGTAAATAGTAAGGTACCTGTTGATGATGTTATAAAAGAAGTAATTGGTAGTAAATGATGGGCTATGGAAATAAGTAATCTATTTAGAACAAGTAATGTTCCGGTAATTTCAGAAAAAGGTATCGAATCTACTAATCAGAAGAGTACAGATGCTAAACGTCCGGCAGAGACTTATGTGCAATATGGCACACGCATTTGCGGAAAAGTGACAGGAACTCCTGCTGCATTCAGTGTGATGTTGCAAAAAATATATAATGCGGAGAAACAAAGGCAGATAGGGGACGAACTTCTACAGGCACAGAGAAAGTCTGAAATCTGTAGCAAAATTGAAGAGACAGAGAGTGGCATAGGAAAAGAGAAGGTCAAAATGGCGCATTTTGAGGATGCGGTGGAAGAGTATGGGAAAACAAAAGCTGAACTTGATGAACTGTATTTGGAAGCGAAGCATAAAAATGGTCAGGTGAACAAGATGGCACGTATGAAGATGATTGTAGGTGTACTGATACTCCTTCCACTTACCGTTTATTTGTTTTCTTTTTATATGAGGATTTTTGCCGAAGGTTTTATAGGGTTAATGGATTCGTTTACTATATATTTAGCTCCGATTATATTCTTTGGTCTTGGTTTTGCTCTCCATTTCTTTGCTGTGCAGGAAAACAAGATTAAATATGTGAAGATAGCGGTGGTGCTCATTGCTACATTTGTTTTTGACTGCATATTAGCTTATAATATTGCGGAAGCAACATATAACGCATGGGCAATAAATCAGCTTAGTGAAGTGCCGCCATATTCGGTGTCAATGGCAGCCAGCGATCTTCATGTGTGGGGAGTGATATTTTGTGGATTTGTGGCTTATATTATCTGGGGTGTTTTGTTCGATATGACTATGACGGGATATGAAGATGTGAGGTCCAATAAAAAAGAAATGGAGCAGATAAAGGCAAAAATCATGGATGTAAAGAAGAAAATAGCTGAAAAACGAGAGGAACTACTCAATATAAAAAGTAAAATAGCGGATTTGGAATCCCAAAAACAGAAACTGACTAAATCTCTTGCTGAAGATGTACATCTTGACATGCAGATTATCCATACTGCTCTTTCTGATTTCCTTGCTGGATGGATAGGACTGATGCCTGCATTGGGATTGACATCGGAACAGCAGAATGAGATAAGAGCTATATATGACAACACTAAAAAAGTGCTGTTTGCATAAAATAGAATAATAATAGATGACGGAACTTTAATAATACATGATCATGAATAAAAGAAAGTTTTATTTTATCGCAGTAACAGGCTTGTTGCTAATGAATGTTTTAGTTTGTATATCTTGTGGTACAGAAAAGAAAGATGAACCAGCGGAAGTCAAAACTCCTATTAATATATCTGTCTTTCTTGATTTATCCGATCGTCTCGATAGTACGTGCAATGGTGGTTTTCCTGTATCTCAAATGACACGAGACACTGCTGTCGTTAATGCGCTTGTCGATTATTTTGTGACTACATGCGTAGAACATAAGATAAGTGAGAATAAAAATCGTTTTCAGATATTATTCCATCCCACACCTAAGACTTCCGATATTATGTCACTTGCTGCCAACCTAAATATAGACATGGCAAAAATATCAAATCCAGCAGACAAGAAAAAGAAATTGGTGGCGATGAAAGATGAGTTCTCCAAAAGTCTGACGCAGATATATGAGCAGACGTTGCGCGATAAGAAATGGATAGGAAGCGATATATGGGGATTTTTCTGCAATAAGAATGCAAAAGTAGATAATCTTTGCATACGTGAAGGTTATCGCAATATAATGGTAATATTAACAGATGGTTATATTTATCATAAAGATAATATGCAACAAGACGGCAGTTCTTATAGCTATATTTTGCCGAGTCTTGTCAATAATGTTCCTGATTTGTCGTTGATGGCACCACGTACAGGACTTGATAGCCTTGAAGTAATGATATTGGAAATAAATCCCGGTAAACCGCTCATGCAATCTAAACTTATTTCTGTTCTTGAGACATGGCTTAAAGATATGGGTGTAAAGCGGTATGTAGTATCAGAAACTGGAATGCCATCAGATACAAGGACTATTATTGATAATTTTCTTCAGGGAGAATAGTGAAAAAACTGCATAATCTGTGTTTTTAACTATCATCTGTTAGAAGCCAAATTTGTTTTGTCTCTAACGGTAATACTTCGTTAAACTTATGTTTAGCGAAGTATTAATTTTAAAAGCACATTGTGTTAATTATATACAGACAATGCGTTGAAGACATGTAAGAGTCAGCTGAAAATTTTAATGAAGCATTGTAACGGATGATAATGATTTTGAATAGTCTCATAGAGAAAAGATTGTTTGGCAAAGGCTGTGAATTGTAGGCATACGGAGGGAATAGGGTGTTTGGGAGTGTAAATTTCTCAAAATGTAATGGATAAATTTTAAATAAGTTTTCATAATCCGTATCTTTGCAATAATTTTCTATAAATATAGAATTAGAATTATTAAGACGAAAACATAAATAAAACATGGAATTAGCAAGTAAATACACTCCGCTGGATGTGGAAGGGAAGTGGTATCAATATTGGATGGACCACAAGCTTTTCAGTTCTAAGCCTGATGGGTGTGAACCTTATACTATAGTTATTCCGCCACCAAACGTGACCGGAGTTTTGCACATGGGGCACATGCTTAACGAGACAATTCAGGATATTCTTGTAAGAAAAGCAAGAATGAACGGAAAGAATGCTTGTTGGGTACCGGGAACGGACCATGCCTCTATTGCTACTGAGGCTAAGGTGGTAAACAGGCTTGCAGAGAAAGGAATAAAGAAGAGCGATCTTACTCGTGATGAATTTCTTAAATACGCATGGGAATGGACTGATGAGCACGGCGGCATCATTCTGAAGCAGTTGCGCCGTCTGGGTGCCAGCTGTGACTGGGACAGAACTGCATTCACTATGGATGAGGTACGCTCAAAGAGTGTGATAAAAGTCTTTGTTGATCTTTATCGCAAGGGGCTTATCTATCGCGGTGTGAGAATGGTCAATTGGGACCCGAAGGCGATGACAGCTCTGAGTGATGAGGAGGTTATATATAAGGAGGAGCATTCCAAGCTTTATTATCTCAGATATTATGTAGAAGGAGAGTGCAGCGCGGACAATGTATCCGAAGGATGCGTGGTGCACAAGGATGACAGCGGAAGATGCTATGCGGTTGTGGCTACTACCCGTCCGGAGACAATCATGGGAGATACCGCCATGTGTATTAATCCGACAGACCCGAAGAATCGTTGGTTGTCCGGAAAGAAAGTCATTGTTCCGTTGGTCAATCGTGTGATTCCTGTGATTGAGGATGATTATGTGGATGTTGAGTTTGGTACGGGATGTCTGAAAGTGACTCCGGCGCACGATGTGAATGACTATATGCTTGGCGATAAGCATAATTTGGAAAGCATTGACATATTCAATGACAATGGAACATTGTCGGAGGCTGCCGGAATGTATGTGGGCATGGATCGTTTTGATGTCAGAAAGCAGATTGAAAAAGATCTTGCTGCTGCCGGACTTCTGGAAAAGGTAGAGGACTATACAAACAAGGTGGGATGTTCGGAGCGTACAGGTGTGCCTATCGAGCCGAAGCTTTCTATGCAGTGGTTTATTTCCATGCAGCACTTTGCTGATTTGGCTTTGCCTCCGGTCATGAATGATGAGATTAAGTTCTATCCGGCAAAATATAAGGTTACTTACAAGAACTGGCTTGAGAATATCAAGGACTGGTGTATCAGCCGCCAGTTGTGGTGGGGACATCGCATCCCTGCTTATTATTTGCCTCAGGGAGGATTTGTGGTTGCTGAGACAAAAGAGGAGGCATTGCGTCTTGCGAAAGAAAAGACCGGCGATGAAAATCTGACGGAAGCGGATTTGCGTCAGGAGGAGGATGCGCTTGACACATGGTTCTCTTCGTGGCTGTGGCCTATCAGTTTGTTCGACGGAATCAATAATCCGGGTAATGAGGAACTGAATTATTATTATCCGACTTGCGATCTTGTGACTGGACCGGATATTATTTTCTTCTGGGTGGCACGTATGATAATGGCGGGGTATGAATATCAGGGAAAAATGCCGTTCCGGAATGTGTATTTCACTGGTATTGTTCGTGATAATCTCGGACGTAAGATGTCCAAACAGCTTGGAAATTCGCCGGATCCGTTGTTGCTGATTGACCAGTATGGAGCGGACGGAGTGCGTATGGGAATGCTGCTTGCGGCTCCTGCCGGAAATGATATATTGTTTGATGAGTCGTTGTGTAAGCAGGGACTGGGATTCTGCAATAAAATATGGAATGCGTTCCGTCTTGTGAAGGGCTGGAATGTGGCAGACGAGCCGCAGCCGGAAAACTCAAGGATTGCTGTCAAGTGGTTTGATGCAAAGATAAAGGAAGTTTGTGCTGAAATTGAAGATCTTTTCTCTAAGTATCGTTTGAGCGAGGCATTGATGTCTGTATTCAAGTTGTTTACAGACGAATTTTCCGGTTGGTATCTTGAAATGGTTAAACCTGCGTATATGAAACCGATAGATAAGGTGACTTATTCGGAGACATTGCGCTTCTTTGATGTGTTGATGAAGGTCATACATCCGTTCATGCCATTCATCACAGAAGAAATCTGGCAGAATATCTATGACCGGAAAGATGGAGAAAGTATCATGACGGAGAAGCTGGAACTTGCTGCCATGAGCGATGAGGACAAAGTTCTTATTTCTGATGTGGAGGTCATGAAGGATATAGTGGCGAATGTACGTGCTGTCCGCAATCAGAAGAATATTGCGCCAAAAGAGCCGCTTTCACTTGAAGTGGTCGGAGAAAATCCTGTGGCTGCTTTGGTTTCTTTGATTGTAAAGATGGCGAATCTGTCGGAAGTAAATGTGGTTGAGCAAAAGGGTGACGGTTCTTCGGCATTCATGGTCGGAACAACAGAATTTGCTGTACCGCTTGGTTCTCTTATAGATAAAGATGCTGAATTGAAGAAGATGGAAGCGGAGCTTGCACATCTTGAAGGCTTCTTAATCGGAGTAACGAAAAAGTTGCAGAACGAAAAGTTTGTGGCTCATGCTCCGGCTCAGGTTGTTGAGCTTGAACGTAAGAAGCAGAGCGATGCGGAAACAAAGATTGCGGCTCTTAAAGAAAGTATCGCAAGATTGAAAATGTAGGGTGGAGGAATCCTTATAAAAGAAGAATGAGGGGAATGTTGAATTTGTCACATTCCCCTCATTCTTGTTCTATAAAGGCTTATGGAAATTTTTATTTTATTAATTCTGCAATCTTCTCCCGTAATTTGTCGCCGCGAAGGTCTTTTGCGACAATTATGCCCTTGTCGTTAATGAGCATTGTGCAAGGTATTGAGTTCACATCGTAAAGACGTCCTGCAGCACTGTCCCATCCGTTCAAATCTGATATTTGTGGCCATGTGATGCCAAGCTTCTTTATTGCGGATTTCCAACTGTCAATGTCTGTGTCGAAAGACACACCTACAATTTCAAGACCAAAAGGTTTGAACTCTTCATATACTGCCACAACATTAGGCATTTCTTGGCGGCACGGACTGCACCAGCTTGCCCAAAAGTCAACAAGCACCAGTTTGTGTCCTTGAATCAGTTCCGATAATGATTTCTCTTCTCCGTCGGGAGTCTTTAATGTAAAGTCTTTGTATGCAGAACCTATTACTATACCGCTTGTTGACATTTCATCATCCGGTTCTTCCATGATGTCTGCAATTTCTGTAGGTGTGTTTTCTGCTGTGTCTTTCTTTTCATTCGTGTTGCCGTTACAAGCTGTGACAGATAATGCTGCAATGGCAAGGATTAGCATTGGAGATTTGTTCATGATTCTATGATTGAAGTTTGTAATATGAAATATAAACAAAATAAAACGATGAAAGGTTTTCAATAAACCGAAAACTTTTCATCGTTTTATTCTATTATTTTTTTTCTTAGAAGTCAAATTGTGAACTTACTGATTCATTGCATTCCACGCAGTGAATGGCTTTTGCAAACATGTCTGCTACAGACAATTGCTTTACTTTGGCACATTTTTGAGTATATGGAATACTGTCAGTGAAAACAATTTCTATAAGTGAGGAGTTCTGTACACGGTCGCTTGCCGGTTCACTCATGACACAATGGGTGGCTACAGCGCGTACACTCTTGGCTCCGGCTTTCATCATCTCATCAGCAGCTTTTGTGATAGTTCCCGCTGTATCTACCATGTCATCTACCAAAATCACATTCTTGTCTTTTACATCGCCTATGATTTGTATGCTGCTGACAACATTTGCTCTTTCTCTTGTTTTATTGCAGAGTACAAGAGGTGCTCCAAGCTTTTTGCTGTATAGACTTGCGCGCTTCGAACCTCCTACATCCGGAGTGGCAATGACAAGATTGTCGAGTTGAAGAGATTCTATATACGGTATAGATACAAGTGAACCGTAAAGATGGTCAACCGGTACGTTGAAAAATCCTTGAATCTGGTCTGCATGTAAGTCCATTGTTATCAAGCGGTCAATTCCTGCAACGCTCAACAAATCAGCAACAAGTTTTGCTCCGATGCTGACTCTTGGCTTGTCTTTACGGTCTTGGCGCGCCCAACCGAAATACGGACACACAGCTATAATACTACGTGCCGAAGCTCGTTTTGCCGCATCTACCATTAACAGCAACTCCATGAGGTTGTCGCTGTTTGGAAATGTTGACTGAACAAGGAATACATCCTGACCTCGGATGGACTCTTCAAAAGAAACTGCAAACTCGCCATCGGCAAAATGTGTGATTATCATATTGCCCAGCGGACAACCTAAGCTTTGGCATATTCTTTCTGCCAAATACCTTGATTTTGTACCTGAAAATACCTTAAACGGTTTACTTTCGCTCATTTTTTTATTGTGCTTTAATAAACAGGTGCAAAAGTACATAAAAAAGGCGAGATTTTTTATGCCCGGTGAATAAAAAAGC
>JAJPZU010000041.1 GCA_021204165.1 Prevotellaceae bacterium | reverse complement strand
CCCCTAAGTTAGGGGAGGTGGCGCGTAGCGACGGAGGAGTCTGTCGAATACACCCCACTAAACACGGAGGAGTCTGTCGCGGCTACTATGCCATTAAGACTCCCCCATCCTATCAAAAAATCCACGGAAAACTCGTTGAGTTTTCCGTGGATTCTTATTGGTATTCGGTTGCAATCCGTATGGATTGAAAAGATTTTGAATACAGCAGGAGTTTACTCCCACTCGATAGTTGCAGGTGGTTTTGAGCTGACATCATAACATACGCGGTTGACTCCCTTCACATTGTTTATAATGTCATTGCTAACCTTTGCAAGAAATTCGTATGGAAGTTTTGCCCAGTCGGCGGTCATGGCATCCGTACTCGTCACAGCACGCAAAGCCACAGCACGCTCGTATGTACGTTCATCTCCCATGACTCCGACACTCTGTACATTGAGCAGTATGACACCAGCCTGCCAAACGTCGTCATAGAGATTCCAGTCGCGAAGACCACGGATAAATATATCATCAGCATCCTGCAAGATACGAACCTTCTCACGAGTGATGTCACCAAGAATGCGCACTGCAAGACCCGGTCCCGGGAACGGATGACGCTTAATCAGATGTTCCGGCATTCCAAGCTCTGTACCTACACGACGAACTTCGTCCTTGAAAAGCCACTGAAGCGGTTCGCACAGTTTGAGGTTCATCTTCTCCGGCAGACCGCCCACATTGTGATGACTCTTGATGGTCTTGCCCGTAATGTTCAGACTCTCAATGCGGTCAGGATAGATTGTTCCTTGCGCAAGCCATTTTGCATCTGTTATCTTCTGCGCCTCAGCATCGAACACATCGATGAAGCCTGCGCCTATAATCTTACGTTTCTTCTCCGGCTCTGTAACTCCTTCCAGTTCCTTGAAGAACTTGTCGCTGGCATCTACACCTATTACATTAAGTCCAAGGCATTTGTAATCATTAAGCACATTCTGGAACTCATTCTTGCGAAGCATTCCGTGATCCACAAAGATACACGTCAGATTCTTACCTATCGCTTTATTGAGCAGCACTGCACAAACTGAAGAATCGACACCGCCGGACAGACCGAGAATAACCTTGTCATCGCCAAGCTGTGCTTTAAGTTCCCTCACTGTGGTCTCCACAAATGAAGCCGGACTCCAATCTTGTTTTCCACCGCAAATATCCACCACGAAGTTACGGAGCAGCAATGTGCCCTGTGTAGAGTGGAACACCTCCGGATGGAACTGTACTCCCCACAACTTCTCATCTTCAGCCTGATATGCAGCATTGGCCACCGTATCAGTAGAGGCTATGGTACGGAATGTTTCCGGAAGACGTGTAATCGTATCGCCATGACTCATCCAAACTTGACTATTGTCGTCGAAGTCCTTGAACAGCGGATTGGACTTATCGAAAGAGGAAAGCTTTGCGCGTCCGTACTCACGTGTACCTTCCGGTTCAACACTTCCTCCGAAAGTCTGTGCCATAAGCTGCGCGCCATAGCAAATACCCAATATCGGATATTTACCGCGAATCCTGTCAAAATCAAGCTTGAATGACTTCTCATCATAAACACTGTAAGGCGAACCACTAAGAATTACACCGATTACAGAAGGGTCATTTTCAGGAAATTTGTTGTAAGGAAGAATCTCACAGAATGTATTCAGTTCTCGGACACGCCGTCCGATGAGCTGTGTGGTCTGTGAGCCAAAATCCAAAATAATAATTTTCTGCTGCATATACTCTATTTATTTTGTTGGCGCAAAGTTACTACAAAAAAGTGGAATACGGAAAAATGAAATAATAGATTTGATTTACAGAGATTTCATTTAAGCAGCCAATTTTTCCGAAAGCCATTGCAGTCCATAAAAAACGGACAGCTCAAATTGGGCTGTCCGTTTCCGGCGAAAGGAAGGGAGAACCTTCCGACTTGAATTACATTTGTCTGAAAAAGCGATTCGCCTCTTCAATTACATCAATCTTACCGACATCGAGCAAACGAAGATTCGAGACAGGATTACCAAGTATCGGAACCTTGTCGCAAACGGAAAGATAGAAATCAATAATGGAGAAGCTGCCCTCCCATTCGTCCATGAAAGTTGCCAAATGGGGAAAAAAGACCTGTATGCCCGAAAATGCGTATTTCTTGCATTTATCTACATCAAGGTCGGGATACGGACTTTTCACCTGTCCCGTAGTGACATTTGTCCACCCCACAAGCCTATTGTCTTCATCAAACAAAAGATAGCGCGAGGTCTTGCGTTCACTCACAAGAAGAACCGCCCCTAACCCCGTGCCATACTGCATGAGAGCCGCAGATGCAGCTACGCTGTTTTCATAAAAAGCCTTCAAATCAACATTACTCAAAATATCGACATTATGCACCAGTATAGGAGAAGTGGAATCAGAAAACAAGGGCAAAGCCTTCTTCAGTCCTCCTCCGGTTTCCAGAAGTTTTTCTCTCTCGTCACTGAAGCGTATGTCTATTCCGAAACCATCATTTTCCCTTATATAGTCTATGATTTGTTCTGCAAAATGATGCACATTGACCACAATCTCCGTACATCCGCACTGTATCATCTTCTCAATAAGAATAGAAATGAGAGGCTTGCCGGCTATGGGAACCATTGCTTTGGGCATTGTATCCGTAAGCGGTTTTAACCGTGTACCCAGTCCGGCCGCAAAAATAAGTGATTTCATTTTCAGTAAAGCCTAAGAATTTGTTTGTATATGCACCTTATATTATCCGGCATGGGGCGATGTGATTCCCCTATTTCTCCAGTTCTCTGTGGCAGAGTATGACCTCCACACCGAATTTCTCCCTTATGTGGTCTGCCAGATGCTGCGCACTGTAAACACTGCGATGCTGTCCGCCCGTACATCCACATGAGAACATCAAATCGGTAAATCCTCTCTCCATAAATCTTGCCACATGAAAATCAGCCAGACGATACACGCTCTCAAGGAATGTCAGAATCCCTCCGTCTTCTTCCAGAAAATCAATTACAGGTTGGTCGAGACCGGTCAAATGTTTGTACTGCTGATAACGTCCCGGATTATGAGTACTTCTACAGTCAAAGACATATCCACCGCCATTGCCGCTGATGTCCTCCGGTATTCCGTTTTTATACGCGAAACTGAAAACTCTCACCACAAGCGGTTTGTCAGCCACTTTACAATATGTCGAATCGGCACTGACAAGAGCTTTGGCCGCACTTTCCTGCTTCATCTTCAAATTCGGACATTCAGAATCAAGAAGAACCGTCAACACAGATTTAAGTTCCGCATATTTGTCACAGTAGCCCATATCGACCAGATTGCGCAGGTTCGCCAAGGCAAACGGAATGCTATCCACAAAATGCCGCTTCTTTTCCCAAAGTCCGCGAAAACCGTATGCACCCAAAACCTGCAATGTACGGAACAAGACAAACAGATGCAGACGCTGCATGAATACAGTCTTTTCAATCCTGCAATAACGGGAAAGAGATGCCTGATAAGTATCTATCAGTTCTTCTCTCAATGAAGCAGAATATAAGGCCGATGCCTGCCACAGAAAAGAAGCCACATCATAATATATCGGTCCTCGACGTCCGCCCTGAAAATCTATGAAATACGGCTGTCCGTCTTTCAGCATCACATTATGCGCCTGAAAATCCCTGTACATGAATGTGTCAGTCTTGTCAGCAAGCAGATCCTTCGCAAAAAGTCTGAAATCTTCTTCAAGCTTATATTCATGGAATTCCGTCCCGACAAGTTTAAGGAAACAGTATTTGAAGTAGTTGAAATCGAACATGATGCTTGTCTCGTCCATTTCGCTTATAGGATAGCATCGGCTGAAAACATCGTCCGAAGCACCTTCAAACTGAATTTTCGGTAGCTGAGAAATCACGTGATGAAGCATTTTCTTTTCATCTTCATCGTATTCTCCCCCATGGCTACGTCCGTTACTCAGAAAATCAAAGAGTGATTCTTTTCCAAGATCGTCCTGCAAATAACAGATTCCGTCGTCACTGACAGCATAAACAGCAGGCACAAGAATGCCACAGTCTGCAAACCGTTCAGCCAAATAACAGAAAGCTTTGTTTTCTTCAGCCGAGGTTCCAATGACACCTATCAAGGTGTCACATCCCTTAACCAGCCTGTAATACCGGCGATTGCTTCCCGCTCCTTTTATTTGTTCAATACTATCGGGTTCAGTCCCCCAGACACTACGACACAAACTCCTCAACCTTTCCATTTTCTTTATTTCAATGTCTTTTATAAACAAAACTACAGATTCTTTCCTTTCCAAACGGACATCACTTTCCTGCGCACTGCTATCACATTGCTCACAGACACTGCAAGAAGGAGAAGTACACCGACAACTACAGTAGCCCACATTGAAGGCTGGTTAAAGTCCATAAAGAAAGAACGGAACATTCCCACATACAGGTTCCTTACACATATCACAATGACAAAAGCAAAAAGGAACACCAGAACATTCAGCCCTACGGTCAGCATCTGGTATGGCATGGAAACCTTTGCCGGACTATATCCCACAAGAAGAAGATTCTCAAGCTTCGATGTGTTCTTCTGAACAAGAAGATAGACACTCAGCATCAGTATATAAAATGCAAGAATACTTATAACAAATCCCACCGACATCACTATTCCTACAATCACACGCAGAACAAAAGATGTCTTGCTGGCATCAAGCTTGTCCTGATCGGTCACATAATTATGTTCTTGCAAGTAACTCGTAATCTTCTCGTCTGTCGGGTTATTGACCTCTACAATCATCCTTGTCGGACTTACAGTAGCACTCTTTCCGTATTCCTTGTTCGCCCATTCCATGAAATCCCAAGGAACAAGAATCGTATTCAGTCTGCTGCTGAATCCTACAATGTCTCCGTCATAAATGTCTTGTTTCCCATTTCCTGACACCGTAATCTTCAGCTTCATAGCTCCGAGTATCCCTTCCGACAGTTTTGGCAGACTGCGGCTTTGAGCATATCCGAAGTTATACAAATCAAGATAGTTGCGAGGCAGAATTATCGGTATATGCTTTTCTCCGCCGGAGAAATGCCAGTTCTCTGCCACCACATCGATAAAATCATCCGGTACAGACTCAAAAAACATATCAGTAGAGAAGCCTACAAACTCCTGTATATCAAAACTGGCCTTGACATCGAATGAAGAAGAAGCAAACATTCCCACTTTTTCCACAAAGCTCTGCTTCTTTATGTCCTCTATCTCATCCTCAGAAAAAGAGCCTGACTTCCCCATGATGGTAGTCATGGCACCGACTTTCTTATTGACAATAAGATAATCGGACCTCATAAAGCTGTCTTCGCCATCATACAGAGCCTGAACATCCGCATAAAACTGCACACCGAGCAATATGATGACCATTCCCACAAGATTCGCTATAAAAAAGCCGGAGAACTGCGGAATGCTTATATGTTGACGTAAAAGTTTCCAAACGAGATTCATAGTCTGAATATTTTATCATAGTTAATTTCAATCCTTCTTCCGATACTTGTCACAAGCACTCCGGCTCCTTGCCGTTTCGCCTCTTCCGTCAGAATCCGCCCCATAATCTCACTGTTGGTTTCGTCAAGATGGCTTACCGGTTCATCCACAAGAATGAAATCAAACGGTTGGCACAGAGCACGTATCAACGCAACACGCTGCTGCTGTCCGAAAGACATGCGCCCGATTTTCACATTCTCCTTGTCTGAAATGCCCAGCATCTCAAACCATTCTTTTATTTTCTTCTTTTTCTGAAATCCGGTCAGCTTATTCTTTATATCCACATTTTCCATAGCCGTCAGCTCCGGAAAAAGTCTCAGTTCCTGCCAAAGCATCGACAAAGAGCGTTTGCGCATCTGCACCCATCTATTTACAGTCATTGTGCTTATATCCGTATTGTCAAAAAGGATTTTGCCACTATAATCGTTGCGATAACCAAAGATATAACTGCACAACGAAGATTTGCCTGTGCCCGAATTGGCCTCCACAAGATATGTCATGCCTTTCTCGAAACTCACATCCTGCATCCATATATCGCTTGACAGATCCGTGCGTTGAGAAAACACATCCGGCAGGACATTCCGTAAATCAATCTTTTCCATCCATATAAATTATTTAGCAAATATGAATTCAATTTAAAAGTGTCTCCAAGAAGTTTCTGTCCTTGTCTTTCAGACGAACCGACAATTCAAACTTATCGGTATCTTCTATTCTCAGAATCACAGATTCGAAGCCGGCAAGCTTATCACCCAAAAAGCCTTCCATTCCAGTAACCATAGCAATCTCCCTCAACGGCAACGATTCAAGATTCACGTACAAATACAGAACACTGTTCTTTATGTCGCTTATATATGGGCGCAGCACCTCACTTCTCGGCGAGAAAGCATTCTGCCTGTATGCCACAGGAGTGGCGAAAAACAAATTGTCATCCTCCACACCCCACTGCAGTTCATAGCCCTCAGTCTTCAGCAAATAAGTATCCTTGCCCACAGCATTCATCTCTATGCCGAACTTTTTCATGGATTTGCGCCAGTAATCCATATCGGCAAGAAAATCCGTGTTACCCACATTGGCTGTAACTATATAATCCAAATCATTGGTATCCGAAGTGATGAAAGAATTTGGAAGAACCACCGCCACATCACCGTCGATTGCCTTTATCATCATTTCCACATCTATTCCGCACTCCAGCAAGAAGAGCATCTGACGAATCTCCTTATCCTGCTTAAGAGCATTGAGAAGCCATTCGCCATGCACACCGCAGCATCCCCATACAAAAAAGTCCTTTGCAGGAGAATCAATATATCTGCCTTCTATCCTTTTGAAGTTGTCACTGCGGCGAGACAGTATCTGCTGCACTTTCTCATTCTCACTGTAAAGCTCCGCCTGCAACACTGCTTTTCCGGCAGAAAAGTCAAGCGAAGCCATCACATCCACATCGGAAATTCGCACATCGGAAGGAAGAAACACTTTCATTTTCTTTGCAAGAGAAGCCGGCAGAACACCCAAATTGGAATATATCACCACATCTTTCTTCTGCTCAGACATCTTGTCAAAATGTGTGGTGGCTTGAAAAGAATTTTCCTCTTCAGAGGCATACAACTCGTTTATCTCCACTTTGCTCATGGCTCCGCCCTCTTCATCGAGCGACATAAGCAACAAGACAGAATTTCCATCGTATGCAAAATCTATATCTTCCAGAAGAGAGGACCATTTCAGACCGTCCCGCTCAACAGGACGGCTACACAGTCCCTGTTCGGAAAGCAGGTTTACGAAATCCTCGAAGCGGCTTTCACTATTGATGCTCATCACCATTCCTGCACAATCATTCACAGTCTTGAAAAAATACACAGGAAGAGTAAAGTCAAGTCCTGTCCGGTTCGGGTCCGACATCATTTCTTCCATCTTCTCCTTGTCACTACCGCTAACAACCAGCCCCATATAACTGTTCATCATGCCAAGCAGCTTTGAATTTGCCGCATCGCCTTTTTCTGCCATTTTCTTCAAATCGACAGCAGCCACCAAAGTGGCATCGGCAGGAATAAGATTCACATATTCCGACTTCTTGCAGGACGAAGCCACGCATAATGCCACACACAGAACTAAAAATAATCTTATTGTCTTCATTTCACATTCTTATTTTTTGGGGGTTGCCAACAAGCATTTTGAGTCTGTCGGCAATCCTCCTCAATTGAACAAGTTCATAATATGTACAGCCACAAGAGCCGCTGTTTCCGTCCTGAGCCGGCTCTCGCCGAGACTCACCGGAACGAAACCGGCTTTTTCCGCAGCAGCCACTTCATCCACACTGAAATCTCCTTCCGGACCTACCAGAACAAGCGCGTCTCCACCTTTCTTTATTACATCTTTCAGCAATCTTTTGTTTTCCAGTTCCACCTCATTCTCTTCTCCGTAGCAGTGGCAGATATACTTGTCTCCGGGAAAATCGCGAGCAATAAAATCCATAAAGTCAATCATTTCATTCAGCTTGGGCTTCTCCGCCTTATGGCTCTGCTTCATTGCCGAAACCAGAATCTTATCAATCCGTTCAGTCTTGATTACTTTTCGTTCAGAAAACTTGCAGCACAGAAAAGTCAACTCGTCAAAACCAATCTCCGTAGCCTTTTCCGCAAACCATTCCGTCCTGTCCATATTCTTTGTCGGAGCCATAGCTATGTGCAGATGACCTTTCCATTGACGCGGCTGAGGCTGCGTTTCCGTAATACGGTACAGACAACGTTTCTTCGTAGTTTCCGTAATGACAGCCTTATAGAATGTGCCCCTGCCATCTGCAAGCATCAATTCATCGCCTTGCTCCAGACGCAATACCCTCACCGCATGAACTGCCTCCTCTTCCGGCAACTCCATTGCCGCAGGAGCATCAGGGGCATAAAAGAAACGAACCTCCTTCATATTATCATCATTTAAGTTTCACATCAGTCCGGTTCCTCGGACACAAGATAATCCCAAAACAATTCCAGTGACTTTGCGGCAGCAAACTCCACATTTGGCACACGACCGTTGTCGCCCTCACACTTGAAAGCCCTCACCTTGCCGGGCGCACCAAATGCAATCCATATTGTACCTACGGGAATTGATTCCGTTCCTCCTCCCGGACCGGCACATCCGGACGTGGCGATAGCATAATCGGTGCCGAACAGCCGGCACGCACCTTCAACCATCTCTATGACCACCTCGCGGCTTACCACATCAAAGCGTGCTATGGTGTCGTGTCCGACATTCAAAAGCGTCTCCTTCACCTTGTTCTGATAAGCCACCACACTTCCCTGAAAATAAGCTGAAGAGCCGGGGACAGCCGTTACGGCAGCGGCTATACGGCCTCCCGTACAACTCTCGGCCGTACTCAGCGTCCGCCCCTGCTGAATCAACAGACGCTGTATCTTCTCGGCAATCATCGTTTCGTGTCCAATCATGGTTTCTCGGATTTTACAGGGTGTCATTTTTCCATTCTTGCAAATGCAGGTTTGTCGATAGAGCAGAAATCACCGTCAAGATACTTGAAATATCCCGTGATTCCAATCATCGCTGCATTATCCGTAGTGTAGCTGAATTTCGGAATGAAAATCTTCCATCCGTACCTCTGAGCATGATCGCGAAAAGCATTTCTCAAACCGTTGTTTGCAGAAACTCCTCCCGCCACCGCAACCTGCCTTATGTCGGTGTCCTTCACCGCCAGACGAAGTTTCTTCATCAGAATATCCACAATTGTATGCTCAAGCGAAGCTGCAAGATCCTCTTTATGATGTTCTATGAAATCAGGGTCATCCTTCAGCCAGTCACGCAAAGAATACAAGAACGAGGTCTTCAGTCCGGAAAAGCTGTAATCATATCCTTGTATATGGGGATGTGCGAACTTGTACGCATCGGGGTTGCCCTGTCTCGCAAGACGGTCTATAATCGGACCGCCCGGATAGTCCAGTCCCATCACCTTCGAGCACTTGTCTATGGCTTCTCCTGCCGCATCGTCAATTGTCTGCCCAATGATTTCCATATCATTATAGGCATTCACTTTGACAATCTGCGAATTTCCGCCACTCACAAGCAGACATAAAAACGGGAACTCAGGCTGGTCATTGTCGTCCTCATTCTCCCTGATGAAATGGGCAAGCACGTGTCCATGAAGATGATTGACATCTATCATCGGGATGCCGAGTGAACGCGCAAACCCTTTTGCGAATGAAACCCCGACAAGCAAACTGCCCATAAGTCCGGGTCCGCGTGTAAAGGCCACGGCAGAAAGCATCTCTTTCTCAATGCCGGCGCGCTTGATGGCCTGATCGACCACCGGCACGATATTCTGCTGGTGCGCCCGCGAGGCAAGTTCCGGAACCACACCGCCGTATGCCTCATGCACTGCCTGACTGGCAGTTACATTCGACAGCAGGATTCCGTTTTTCAACACCGCTGCCGATGTGTCATCACATGATGATTCTATACCTAATATATATATGTCTTCCATTACGCTACAAGTATATTTATTCACGAATCCGTTTTAGAAGAAGCCGGCTTCCGTCAAACAAAATCAGGACACCGGCTGTCTATACGTCAAATACTCAATATGTCAGAATCTCCACACCGTGCTCTGTCATCACAAATGTATGCTCCCACTGTGCACTCGGCAACTCATCTTCCGTCACCACAGTCCATTCGTCCTCTTCATCAATGAACACCTGCCATGTGCCCATGTTTATCATCGGCTCTATGGTGAACACCATTCCCGGAACAAGCAACATACCGGTTCCTTTCTTTCCGTAATGTTCCACATCCGGCTCTTCATGAAATTCCAGTCCCACACCATGACCGCACAAGTCGCGCACCACAGAAAAACCGTTCTTATGGGCATGTTTCTGGATGGCATTTCCTATGTCGCCCACAAAGCAGTAAGGTTTGGCTGTCTGCATACCAATTTCAAGACACTCCTTCGCCACATCGACAAGCTTCTGCTTCTCAGGAGAAGTTTTCCCTATGACGAACATTCTTGAAGCATCGCTGAAATATCCGTCAAGAATGGTGGAAACATCCACATTGATAATGTCCCCTTCCTCCAATATCTCCTCCTCATCCGGAATGCCGTGGCACACCACCTCGTTGATACTCGTACAGCAGCTTTTCGGAAATCCCTCATAGTTCAACGGAGCCGGAATGGCACCATGACTCACAGTATAGTCATACACCAGTTTGTCAATCTCCGCCGTTGACATTCCTGCATGAATCTCTTTCGCCACAAGGTCGAGCACACCGGTGTTCACCACTCCACTCTTCCTGATTCCTTCTATCTGCTCCGGAGTCTTTATCAATTTCCTTGAAGGCACAAGATGTCCCTTATTCTGAAAAGAAAGTATCTTCTTATCCATTTCCGTCAATGGCAGCCCTTTCTCAACATGCCAATTCTTCGGATATTTCTTGAAAATCATATTACGAATATTTTAAAACACAGCAAAGATACTCCGTTTTTTTCAGAAGATACCAAGAGGCTATTCAAAAATTCATAAATGAAGTCATTTTACAATCAAGGAGATAGGATAAAGACAGTACTTGCCCGATAAATCCCCTATGAATTTACTAAAATCCCGGTTTAGAGTAATTCCTCTTTTAGTTCTGCATACAAATCAACCGGTCCCAAATGCCAATATTTGGTACTCTCGGTTGATAGCTTTTTATAAAGATTTGAATGGTAAATGCAATTGATGGCATCGGTGAGACTAATACCTTTGTCATCGGCAAGCCATTCGGCAAGCCACCCGATTTTAATGGGTAAAATCAGATACAAGTTCTCTTGTGTTATTTTAGCATTCATGGTTTTACTTCTATTGATTCAACAAATTTAATGGCAGATAAAGACTTCTCTGTGTGAAACAGATACTGATCCACCAGTTTATAAGTCTTCAACTCCTGAATGAGGGTCGGCATACTGATGATACCACCTTCATAGGTTGCAAACATAAGCGTTGACCGTACTAAAACTTTTACCCATCTTCTTAGATAACAAAGTTTGACTTATGCCCCTGTCATCCAATACTGCTCTAATTCTATTTAGCTTCATGTTTATATAGCGTTATTCGCTACGAAATTACTATTTTATTGTGATAAATCACCACAAAAAGCAAGAAATAATTATTACATCATTATAACACCAAACTAAGTTAGGTGCAATTGCGGAATAGGAACAATTGGGGAACTTGCGACGGAGGAGTCTGTCGAAAACACCCTGCTAAATATATATGAGGAATTTGTTGCATCATCTACTTGAATTCAGCAATTTATAATCATTTGAAAACAGCGTCTAAAATCCCGGTTTAGAGTAATAGCAAA
>JAJPZU010000038.1 GCA_021204165.1 Prevotellaceae bacterium | reverse complement strand
TTGACGCGTGCCAGAGGGCTTGGGATTTTAACATTTGGCAAAATCAAAAAGACAGTATTATACTGTAAAAACAGACAATTTAAAAGCTATATGGCTAAAATGGTTCTCATTTTGTCAAAATGAAACACCCCTCTAAAAAACGTGTTCAAAAATTTTTTATGGGACTATGGACATTGGCTGTGGAAACATAAAAAAATAGACTGTTTTCTTGTTTTGGAGTGGATGGTATCTTGCTGATTTTATGCTGTTTGGCTTAATGTATAATTCTTTTTCTTTCCGGACTTGTGCCATTTGTATTAAATATTTGATTTTGGTGTGGTGTATGAATGAGCTTTTGCTGAATGATGTAAGTTTGGAATTTCAGATTTTACATTTGGTCAGTGTTGATAAATTGGGTATTTTTGCAGCTACATATTTCGCCATGTTTCTGTTTTTTTAATTGGGAATCGTGACAGAATATGTTTTTTATGGAGAATGGATATTGGTGCGGGAGCATCTGTGGTGCTTGAATGATAATTAAATTCTTGTCATATCCAATATCTGTAATAGTTGGTTGAATAATATATAAAAAGAAGACAAATATGAGCAATTTCGCTGATTTGGTGCAGACGCGCCGTAGTATAAGAAAGTTTACAGAAGAGGATCTGAAGCCGGAAGAGTTGCAGACGATATTGAGAGCAGCCCTCATGTCGCCGACTTCAAAGAGCAGCCGTTCATGGCATTTTATTGTAGTGGATGAGAAACCGCTGCTTGAAAAACTGGCTCTATGCAAGGAGGCGGGAGCCGCATTTGTGGCAGATGCTCCGTTGGCGGTAGTGGTGCTTGGCGATGCTGCCGCTACGGACGTGTGGGTGGAAGATGCTTCGATAGCAGCTGTGACCATGCAGTATCAGGCTACGGAACTCGGGCTTGGCAGTTGTTGGGTACAGGTGCGCAACAGGGAGATGGCCGACGGAACTCCGGCAGATGATGTGTTGCGGTTCATTTTGGGCTATCCTCAGAATCTCACAGCCCTTGCCATCATCGCTTTCGGGCATCCTGCCATTGAGAGGAAGCCTCAGGATGAGGACAAGTTGAAATGGGAGAATGTCCATGTGAATAAATTTTAGTGACCGGAAGGATGGATGTTGTTTTGGTCGGTGCGGGCAATCTTGCCACCAATCTTGGATATGCGCTGAAGGGTGCGGGACATCACATATTGCAAGTCTATAGTCGGACAGAGGAGTCGGCCTCCGCTCTTGCCGGGTTGTTGCAGTGTGAACATACGACTGTCCCGGATGACGTGGTTCCGGAGGCTGATGTGTATGTCTTTTCTGTGAAAGATTCTGTGCTGAAGTCATTGGCGGACAAACTGAGAGAGGGGCGGGAAGAGGCCCTGTTTGTGCATACAGCCGGCAGTATGGATATGGATGTGCTTGATGGCGGGCGCAGAGGTGTGCTCTATCCCATGCAGACATTCTCGAAGTCGAGGCTTGTAGATTTCCGGCACATACCGTGCTTTGTGGAAGCGGCTGAGGCGGCGGACTTGGCGATATTGAAGAGTTTGGCGGAAAGTGTGTCGGACTCTGTACACGAACTCGGCAGTGAGGACCGGAAATACTTGCATCTGGCTGCGGTCTTTTGTTGTAATTTCGCCAATCACTGCTGTGCTATCGGGGCTGAAATACTGGAAAGACATGGAATACCGTTTGAGGTGATGCGGCTGTTGATAAAGGAAACGGCAGACAAACTGGGTTCGTTGTCTCCGCGTGAGGCTCAGACAGGACCGGCTGTGAGGTATGATGTGAATGTGATAGGCCGACAGAGGGAACTGCTTGCCGATATTCCGGATTTTCAGAGGGTCTATGACATGATGAGTGACGGAATACACAAGATGAGCGAGGAGAGAAAGACGAAGTAAGAAAGGTTTCTGAAACAGATTCGGAAAGTTCAAGATAATGAAGGTATGATAAACTATGATTTGACAAAGATACGGGCGATGTTCTTCGATGTAGATGGTGTTCTGAGTCGGGAGACAATAATGTTGCATCCGAATGGAGAGCCGATGCGGAGCGTCAATATTAAAGATGGATATGCCATGCAACATGCTGTGAAGTGCGGACTTGTGCTTGCCATTATAACCGGAGGAAAAACTGAATCGGTGAGGCAGCGGTATGTCGGGCTCGGACTGAAAGATGTGATTCTTGGAGCTGCTGTGAAGATACGTACATACGAGGAGTTGTGTGAGAAATATGGGCTGAAAGACGAAGAGGTGCTGTACATGGGCGATGACATTCCCGACTATGAGGTGATGACGCGATGCGGACTCCCTTGTTGTCCGGCAGATGCCGCTCCTGAAATAAAGTCCGTTTCCAAGTACATATCCCATAGGAACGGAGGTGAGGGCTGCGGACGTGATGTGATTGAACAGGTGCTGAAGGCACAGGGGCTGTGGATGCACAACTCTACGGCTTTCGGATGGTGACGGCACAGCCGTTACTGAGAAATAACCGAATGCCGATGGCTGTAAGTGGTGAGAGAGGCTTCGGTGCAGATTATATGGTTTCATTATACTAAAAAGGAAGATAAGAATGCTTGAGAATATTTCAAAATATAAAATTGTGCTTGCGAGCAATTCGCCTCGCCGAAAGGAATTGCTTGGCGGACTTGGACTTCATTTTGAGGTTCGTACTATGGACGGAATAGATGAATCTTATCCTGACACTCTGGTGGGAGAGGAGATTCCGATGTTCATTTCTTCGCGGAAGGCGGATGCCTATCAGGCTGCGATGGCAGAAGATGAACTGGTGATAACGGCCGACACGATTGTGTATGCCAAGGGTGAGGTGCTGGGAAAACCGGCGGATGCGGCAGATGCCGAAAGAATGTTGCGATTGTTGAGCGGATGTCACCATGAGGTGATAACAGGTGTCTGCATCATGACCAAGCAATGGAGAAGACAGTTTGCCGCTACAAGCCGTGTGCACTTTGCAAAACTTACGGATGAGGAGATTGACTATTACATAAAGAATTACTGCCCGTTTGACAAAGCCGGTGCATACGGCATACAGGAATGGATTGGATTTGTCGGGGTGGTCGGAATAGAAGGGTCATATTTCAATGTGATGGGACTTCCCGTGCAGAGACTGTATTCCGAACTGAAGAAAATAGAATAGGGGAGACTTCTTCACAGACTCCTCCCTCGTCACCGTGATGGAGAGCATCGCGATGGCGAGGGAGGAGTCTGTGAACTCTCGAAAGTCCTTGAAAATAAAAAATCAAACAGGTTCTTGAAATGCAACAAGGGCAAACTTCTTTTTTCCGGAAGCTTGCCCTTGTTCTTGTGAGCCGAATGGGGGACTCGAACCCCCGACCTATTCATTACGAATGAATTGCTCTACCAACTGAGCCAATTCGGCATGTCATTCGGAATACCGGGCGGAGAAGTATTCTCTTACCCTTCCCTTTGACGATGCAAAGTTAGTGATTTTTGCTCATATATTGCAACCATTACATAAATGTTTTTTAATTTTGCACTAAACTTTTACATTTTATGGCACAGAAAAAACATTACAAGAGGAAAAAAACAGATAAGAAACCTATACATTATTTATATGTGTCGCTCCTTCTGATTGTCGTGTTGTTTTGCTGGAGTGGGCTATGGAGCCTGTTTGAAAGCAAGTCCGGCGATGTTCTTCCTTCTGTGGAAGGTGTTTTGAAAGACCGCAAGAAGGACAGTGATGCGAAAAACAATGAGGTTCTTGAACGGGAAAAGACCGGACTGGAATTGCCTGCCGCTTTGGTTGGCAACCCTGAAATGATACTTGTTCGGGAAGCATACACTTCCTCATATAACATAGAGACTTTGTGTCCCAACTATGTGGCATGGCATCTGACAGCAGAAAGGATAGAAGGGAGTGCGGTGCGCAAAAATGTTTTCCGGGGAGACGATGATATTCCGGAAAAGCACAGAGTTGAGACCTCGGATTATGCACGTTCCGGATATGACAGAGGACACATGTGTCCGGCTGGCGACTGTAAAAGCAGTGACGGAATGATGGCGGAATCTTTCCTTATGACGAATATCTGTCCGCAAGGTCATAATCTGAATGCCGGCGACTGGAAGGAACTTGAAGAGCAGTGCCGGGAGTGGGCAAGCAGTTATGGTGAGATTTTTATCGTGTGCGGACCTATATTCGATTCGGAACGTCCTAAAACCATAGGCAAGAGGAAGGGACATAAGGTTAGTGTTCCGGACCGTTTCTTCAAGGTTGTGCTGATGATGGGGCGTGTGCCGAAAGCCATAGGATTTGTTTATCCGAATGAGGATACAAATCTGGATATTCGCGATTATGCTGTCTCTGTGGATGAGGTGGAGCGTATGACGGGAATTGATTTCTATCCTTCTTTGCCGGATGATATAGAGAGCGAGATTGAGTCGGAATGCAAACCGGGAGCATGGGGCATATAACAGTGTTATATTGTCTGCAATGTGGCTTCGGACCGATTGCATTCTTCGTCTTGTGTAACTTGAAATGTATAATTTAACCGATATGAAGAAATATATTAAAGACTTGAAAGTGGCAGAGGTGGAATATCCTCATGCACGCTATGTGTTGCTGAAACTGACAGCCGATGAGCCGCTTCCGGAGATGATGCCCGGACAGTTTGTTGAAGTGAAGGTGGAGAACAGTCCTTCGACATTTTTGCGCCGCCCTATTTCCATTAATTATGTGGACAGAGGCAACAATCAATTGTGGCTGCTCGTACAGACGGTGGGGGAAGGCACAAAAGCTCTTGCACGTTTGCAGGAAGGAGATATTCTGAATGTGGTCTTTCCTCTTGGCAACGGATTCTCTCCGGTGCGCAGTGAGGGGGAACAGGTTCTGCTTGTTGGTGGTGGAGTAGGAGTGGCACCGCTGCTGATGTACGGGGAATATCTGAAGGAACATGGCGCAAAGCCTGTGTTCTTGCTTGGCGCGCGCTCGAAAGCGGATTTGCTTGAACTGGACTTGTTTCGCCAAATAGGCGATGTATATATCACGACAGAGGATGCTTCGGAGGGAGAAAAAGGATTTGTCACTCAGCATTCAGTGCTGAACCGTGAGCACTTTGACCGTATTTCCACGTGCGGACCGAAACCGATGATGATGGCAGTGGCAAAGTTTGCAAAGGCAAATGGCATACCTTGCGAGGTGTCGCTTGAGAATATGATGGCATGTGGACTCGGAGCGTGTCTTTGTTGCGTGGAAAAGACTGTCAAGGGAAATGTGTGTGTATGTAAGGAAGGACCGGTATTTAATATAGAAGAACTGACATGGCAAATTTGAAGACTACAATTGCCGGACTCGAAATGAAGAATCCGGTTATGACTGCCTCCGGCACATTCGGATATGGAATAGAGTTTGCAGATTTTATCAATCTGGAAGATGTAGGAGGAATTATTGTAAAAGGCACGACACTGAAGCCTCGTGAGGGCAATGACTATCCCCGTATGGCGGAGACGGCAAGCGGAATGCTCAATTGCGTGGGGTTGCAGAATAAAGGTGTGGATTATTTATGTGAACACATCTATCCTCAAATCAAGGATATAAACACCAACATGATTGTGAATGTGTCGGGAAGCTGCCCGGAAGATTATGCGGAATGTGCGGCACGGATTAATGAACTTGACCATATTCCGGCTATCGAACTTAATATCAGCTGCCCTAATGTCAGACAAGGAGGAATGGCATTCGGCGTTACGTGCGAAGGAGCACAGAGTGTGGTGCGTGCTGTCAGAGACGCTTATCGTAAGACACTCATTGTAAAGCTTTCGCCTAATGTGACAAGCATATCTGATATTGCACGTAGTGTGGAAGATGCCGGTGCGGATGCGGTTTCTTTGATAAATACGCTTATGGGTATGTCTATTGACATCGAGAAACGTCGTCCTCGTCTGTCCATTTCTACAGGAGGATTGAGCGGCCCGGCTGTGAAACCGGTAGCTGTGCGCTGTGTCTGGCAGGTATCTAAGGCGGTGAACATTCCGGTGATTGGGCTTGGAGGAATCATGAATGAGAAGGATGCCATTGAATTTATGCTTGCCGGTGCCTCTGCCGTTGAAATAGGTACAGCAAACTTTATTGACCCGGCTGTAAGTGTTAAAGTGGCAGCCGGAATAAATGACTGGCTGGACAGCCACGGATGCAAGTCTGCTGCTGAGATAATAGGTCAGTTGAACTGCTAAGATTTTATAGCCGCATTCATCCCCATAGAAAGGATGGATACGGTATGGATATGCCCCAAAGGCCGGACGTCGGAATATATTTTAGTCTGGTTTTTGGGGTATTATTGATGTACTAACGAATGTATGCCTGAAAAGTATGGGAAAAGATAATGCGAATGTGACATTCCTGCACAGTATGCCTTTGGTGGTTCAAGGGATAGATGAGCCGGAGAAGTTCACGTTCCCCTTTTGCTACGAACCGCATCCGTTATGTGTGGCGGCGGCAAATGAAGTGAAGTCGTATATAGAGAAGAGAACGGAATGGCACAGTGAGATAAAGTCCGGAAAGATGTTTGGTGTGCTTGTCGTGAGATATGGAGACACACGGGAAGGCTCTCCGTATGGCGAGAAACCGAAGCTGGGATATGTTGCCGCCTTCTCTGGAATACTTGCCGGACAGAATTGTCACGACTATTTTGTGCCTCCGATATATGATTTGCAGAATCCGGGCGGATATTTTTATAAGGAAGAGGCTGAGATTTCTGCGATAAACAGACGGATTGACTTTATGAAGAAAAGTGATGAACTGAGCATCATGAAGGAAACACTGGCGCGTATGGAACGGCAGGCACAAGCGGAGATTGCGGCGATGAAGGAGAAGATGAGGATTGCGAAATGTGAGCGTGACAAGAAAAGAGAACAGAACAGCCAATGCCGTACTTGCGGGTGTTCTGTCCCGGATGCAGATATGGCGGAAGAACTGATTAGGGAAAGTCAGTTTATGAAGGCTGAGTTGAGGCGCACAAAACAGCATTGGGCGGAGTGTATTGATACGCAGAAAAGTCTGATAACAGACTATATGTCAGAGGTAGAACAGTTGTGTGCTGAACGGAAGCACCGTTCTCAAAAGTTACAACATTGGTTGTTCCGGCAGTTTTGTGTCTGTAATGCCAATGGGGAGAGGAAAGATTTGACTGAAATCTTTGACGGAGAGCCTCCGGCGGGAGCCGGTGAGTGTTGTGCTCCCAAAATGTTGCAAGCGGCATATATCCACGGTTGGCAACCTGTCTGCATGGCGGAATTTTGGTGGGGCGATTCTCCCAAGGATACAGTGAGACACCACGGAGCCTTTTATCCTGCGTGTCGAAGCAAATGTCTGCCAATACTCGGATTCATGATGCAGGGGCTTGATGTGGAACCGAATCCCTTGCTTGGCAATGACGAAGATGTGAATGTGGAAATACTATATGACGATGACGATATAGCCGTAATCAACAAACCTTACGGAATGTTGGCGGTGCCGGGAAAGGAAAACAAAAAATCGGTGTATTCCGTTGTCAGAGACTTGTATCCGGAAGCTGAAGAACCTATGATTGTACACAGGCTTGACATGGATACTTCGGGGCTGATGATTATCGCCAAAAACAAGGAAGCGCATAAGAAATTACAGATGCAGTTTCTCCGCCATGAAGTGAAAAAACGCTATGTGGCAGTGCTTGAAGGGCATGTGAGCAAGGCTGGCGGACGAATAGAACTTCCCATCTGTGCGGACATAACCGACCGTCCGCGTCAGATGGTGAGTTATGAATATGGAAAAAAGGCTGTCACGGATTTTGAAGTGCTGTCGTATTCTAAGAGCCGTACCCTTGTTGCTTTCATGCCGCAGACCGGACGCACCCATCAGTTGCGGCTGCATTCGGCGCACAAAGACGGGCTTTCTTGTCCGATAGTCGGCGACAGGCTCTACGGACAGGCGGCAGACAGAATGTATCTCCATGCCGAGTCCGTGACGTTCAAACATCCTGTCAACGGAGAGATAATGACCGTAAAAGCCGATTCGGGGTTCTCCGCCGACTAATGTTCAGCGTATTCCGCGCGCGTTGAGTGCGGCAGCATATCTGCGTGCGTTGGATAGATGTTGGCTGTATGTCGATGCAAAGTTATGTGTGCCGGAAAAATCTTCCTTGGCACACATATACAGATAATCGTGGTGCTCATGGTTCAGCACGGCGTCAATTCCGGCAATGGAAGGGATGCGTATCGGACCCGGAGGAAGTCCGTTGACACGATAGGTGTTGTACGGAGACTCCACATTCAGATGTACGTTGAGAATGCGCCGTAAGGCAAAATTGCCGAGAGCATACTTTACCGTAGGATCACTTTGCAGAGGCATGTCCGCCTTTAGCCTGTTCAGATACAGTCCGGCTATACGCGGCTTCTCACCGTTGTTGGCAGTTTCTTCATCCACGATACTTGCCAAGGTCACAATCTCTTCCTTCGTCATTCCCATTTCGTCCGCCTTTTTTGTGCGTTCTGCATTCCAGAACGTGTTGTTCTCTTTCTTCATGCGAGAAAGAAAATCATCGACCGACATATCCCACCACACCTCGTATGTGTTCGGAATGAACATGGCGGAAATGGTGGCAGTGGTGTATCCGAGTGATTTGCATACATTCTCGTCTTTCAGAGCAGAAGCGATGTCGGTGGAATCTATCATCAGTTTGTGGCTGATTCGCCCTGCGAGGTCCTCGACAGTACGTACAGAAGGAATGACCAGCATTATCGGTGACTGGTGATGATTGCGTATATTTCTGATAATATCAAGAACCGAAGCATCAGGAGCTATAGCATACCGTCCGGTTCTGAGGTCTTTATCCAGTTTATATACAGACACTATCATATCGAATGCTGCAAGATTGGAAGGCGATGCCCCTTGCATGATTTTAGAGCGTACAGAGTCCATATTATCATCCGTGTCAATATAGATGTACGCTGTTTCTGTGTTCTTAAACTGATGTCCAAGCAGTGAATACCCGAAGTATGCCAGCAAGATGACAATGCCGGCAACCAATACACTGCACCACAAAAATATTTTTCTTCTTTTCATGACATTTTCTATTAGTTTATGTGATAGGCAATCGGCCGATGAGGAAATCCCTCATTTCGGTACTGATTAAAAGTTCTCTGATTGTTTCGGACGGCAAACTTACAGATTTTCTCTGGAAAAGCCGAATAAAAAAGGACAAAAGTGGCATTTGTATAACTGTAAAAAAGAGAACTTGCCAATTTGTAAAGTGCACCCTAAAAGCAGGAAAAAACTTTTAGGGTGCACTTCAGACAGCTGTCATTTCTTTTTTTCAAATCAGCGGCATTCCGCGTTTGGCGCATTCCTTGCGCATGTCGTCAGGCCATATACTTGCCTGTATCTCACCGATGTGAGCCTTGTGGAGAAGCACCATGCACAGACGGCTCTGGCCAATTCCGCCTCCGATGCTCAACGGCATGTCGTCGGCAAGCAGACGCTTGTGGAAATACAGTTCCTTGCGGTCTTCCTTTCCGGTCAGTTCAAGCTGATGGAGAAGAGCCTCTTTGTCAACTCTTATTCCCATAGAAGAAAGCTCGAAGCCACGTTCAAGAACCGGATACCATATCATGATGTCGCCGTTCAGACCCTTGTAGCCCTCTTCATTGTCCGTTGTCCAGTCGTCATAGTCCGGAGCGCGCAAGTCATGTGCCTTGCCGTTGCTGAGTTTTCCGCCGATTCCTATGATGAACACGGCTCCGTACTCTTTGCAGATAGCGTCCTCCCACTGTTTTGGGGTGAGTGTCGGATAACGCTGCAACAGCTCTTCACTGTGTATGAAGTGTATCTCTTCCGGGAGGAATGGCTTTATTTGCGGATATGTTTCACAGACAAGGTATTCAGTCCTTCGTATGGCTGCGTAGATGCTTCTCACAGTCTTCTTTAGGAAAGTGATGTTGCGGTTTTCCTTTACGATGGTCTTCTCCCAGTCCCACTGGTCCACGTACAGAGAGTGGAGATTGTCGAGTTCTTCGTCTCCGCGTATGGCATTCATGTCTGTGTATAGTCCGTATCCGGGTTGTATGTTGTATTCGGCAAGCATCATACGCTTCCATTTTGCCAATGAATGTACCACTTCCGCCACTTTGTCATCCATGTCTTTGATGGGGAATGAGACCGGTCGCTCAACACCGTTCAGGTCGTCGTTGATGCCGAGACCGCGCATGACGAAAAGAGGGGCGGTAACTCGTCTCAAACGTAGAGCCGTTGACAAGTTTGCCTGAAAAAAGTCTTTTATTTGTTTGATTCCTTGTTCTGTCTGTATAGGGTCAAGCAGTTGCTGATACCCCTCCGGTATTATCAATTTGCTCATTTGGCTTGTTTTTAGAATTTATCTTTGCAAAGATAAGGCAAATAAACAATATAGAACAACAAAAGCTTGAAATAAATACAAAAAGTAAGCGCGATGAGCTTGTTTGTGTAACAAATGTCGCTGTTTTACGTGTGTTTTTGCTAAAATGACATATATACGCAAGCCGGCATTGTGGCGGAACTTGCGTATATATTATATGAGGTTCTGAGGGTTTTCCATTTCTTCCGTCGCCGGACTCCTGTCTGTCTCGGATAGCAGCAATTGGTCAGACAACCGATTTCGTTCTATATTCATTAGGTGTTACTCCCACGATTTTCTTGAACAGTCTTGTGAAATGTTGCGGGTATTGGAATCCCAAATCATACGAAATCTGAGAAATGGAATACGACAGATTGTGTATCCGTTCTTTAGCAATGTCAATCAGTTTGAGCTGGATGTGTTCATGGGCCGTCTTCCCCGTTTCCTTTTTTATCAGGTCTCCGAAATAGTTGGACGAGAGACACAGTTCGCTTGCGCACCATTTGACGGATGGCAGACCTTCCGTTTTGGCTCTCTCGTCATCAAAGTATTGGTTGAGTAGAGCCTCGAACCTCACCAGTATATCCTTGTTCACAGTTTCCCGTGTGATAAACTGCCGTTCATAGAAACGCAGACAGTAGTCCAGAAGCAGTTCGATGTTGGTCGAGATGAGTCTTCGGCTGAGTCGGTCGATGCTGTGTTCCAGTTCGTGACGAATCTTGTGCAGACAGTCAACGAAAATCTCACGCTCTTTTTTGTGACAGGTGTAATGCCTCATTCACTTCATACGAGAAATATGAATATTCCTTGATGTGATTGCCGAGCGATGTGCCTCTGATAAGGTCCGGATGGAAGCATAGTGCCCATCCGCGAGGCTGGTATGTTTCTCCGTTGTCCTCTATTCCGATGACCTGACCGGGTGCGAGGCATACGACAGTACCTTCCTGATAGTCGTAATACTGTCGTCCGTAGATGATGTCTCCGCATTTGGCTTCTTTCAGAAATATGATGTAGAAGCCGAATGTGTGACGTTGGTGCTTCATCTTTTGTGCTTCTGACAGATTGATGACACTGACCAGAGGATGCAGCGTCTCTAATCCGAGCAGGGTGTTATATTCCGCTATGCTCTCTATGTTTTGTATTTTTTCTTCCATAATATTTTTCTTTGGGTGCAAAGATATTCTTTTTCTGTAAGTTATGGTGTATTGTGTGGTGTGGAATCTGTAATAGTGGTTGCAGAACCTGTAATTTGTTTAAGCGGAGGGGCTTGGCAGATTCCTCCGTGTATATTTAGTGGATTCCTCCTTATGTATATTTAGTGGTTGTATTCACAGACTCCTCGTGTGTATTTGGCAGGATGTTTTTGACAGATTCCTCGTGTATATTTGGCGGGATGTATTCACAAACTCCTCATGTGTATTTGGCAGGATGTTTTTGACAGACTCCTCCGTCGCTACGCGCCACCTCCCCTAACTTAGGGGAGGAGCC